>JADHVP010000036.1 GCA_016783945.1 Ignavibacteria bacterium | reverse complement strand
GAAATATTAAAAAGTTCTTTTACAGTACTTGGAGCGGGCAGAAGTGGAATTGCAATTGCAAAGCTATTAAAAAGACGAGGAGCTAAAGTCTTTTTGAGTGAAAGTCTCCCGGTTGATAAACTTAAATATTTTGATGAAAGAATATTAAGAGACAAAGGTATAGAGTATGAAACTGGAGGGCATTCGGAAAAAGTTTTGGAGAATGATGTAATAATTAAAAGTCCGGGTATACCCATGGATAGTGTCGTGATAAAAGATGCATTTGAGAAAGGGAAAAAAGTATTTGGAGAAATGGAAGCAGCTTCATGGTTTTGTGAGTGCCCTATAATAGCAGTAACAGGTACGAACGGTAAGACGACAACAACAGTTTTGACTGGTGAGATTTTTAAACAAGCAGGTTATGATACAAAAGTATGCGGAAATATTGGTTTAGCATTTGCAGAGGTTATCGACGATTTAAGTGAGGATTCAATAGTAGTTCTTGAGGTTAGCAGTTATCAGTTATTCAGTACGGAAACATTCAGACCTAAAGTTGCAATGTTTCTTAATTTAACGCCAGATCATATTAGCTGGCATAAATCAATTGAAAATTATTTGGAAGCAAAATTAAAGATAAATAGAAATCAAAAAGATAACGATATGTTCATTTATAATTACGATGATGAAATAATTAAAAAAAAATCAAAACAGTTTAACGGTATTCAAGCTGCATTCACTATTCATAATAAATCTGGTTTGGAAAATGTTAAGATCGGGAGTTATATAGATAATAATAATATTTATTATTTCGATAAAACGAATGATTATCACGTTAGCATAATGAATGCAAACGATATACAAATCAAAGGAATGCATAACGTTTGTAATTCACTTGCTTCGATCATTGCAGCTAAATCTTTCTGTATAAGAAATGAGGTAATAGAAAGAACCCTGAAAAATTTTAAAGGTGTCGAACATAGGATTGAATTCGTGAAACAAGTTAACGGTATTGATTTTTATAATGATTCGAAAGCTACAAATATTGATTCGATGTCGGTTGCTTTAAAAAGTTTTGATATAAAAGTAATATTAATCATGGGCGGAGAAAAAGCAGATAATGATTTGGAACATATAAAAGATTTAATTTTCCGAAATGTAAAGAACATAATTGCAATAGGTGAGAGTAAAGAGCAAATTAATCGAGATATTTCAAGTGTTGTGAGTGTTGAACTTGCAAAAAGTCTTGAGGATGCAGTCGAGACGGCTTTTAATAAAGGGAAGGCTGGTGACATAGTTTTATTTTCCCCGGCATACAAAAGTTTTGATATGTTCGATAATTTTGAACACAGGGGAAATGAATTTAAAAGAATCGTGAATCAATTAACTATAAACTGATGAAGCTTAAAGGATACAGAATAGACATCTGGATTTTGTTACCTGTATTATTTCTGATTATTTTTAGTATTGGTGCTGTGTACAGTGCGAGTTCATATTTTTCAATGGAGACATTTAATGATTCAAATTATCTGCTCAAACAGCATCTAATTAGAGTTGCAATCGCATTAACATCACTGTTCATATTTGCAAAGATTGATTATAGATATTATCAAGATATTGGAAAACTCCTGATCTGGGTATCAATATTTCTATTGTTATTTATTTATATTGGAGGAGTTTCTGAGGTTAAAGGAGCATCTCGCTGGATAAGTATAGGACCTGTCAGTTTTCAACCTGCGGACTTCGCAAAGTTTACTTTAATTATTTATATTTCACATTTGCTTGTTAAGAAGAAAAACTATGTTCATCTTCTTTATAAGGGCTACTTGCCCATATTATTTTACATTATATTAATCACTGTACTCGTTGCTTTTCAACCAAATTTTTCTACAGCATTAATCATTTTCGGATCATCTCTGGTTCTGCTTATATTGTCTAATGTCAAGTTGAAGCATATTGTTTATACGGTAGTTTCTTTAATACCATTTGGAGTAATTTTCGTTTTATCTAAGGCATACATTGTAAAAAGATTAACATCACATGCTGATTTTACTACTGGCGGCGATTCACATTATCAACTGCAGCAGGCAATAATAGGTTTTGGTAATGGGGGTTTGTTTGGGATGGGTCCTGGTAACTCTTTGCAAAGAGAGTTCTTTCTTCCGGAAGCACATGGAGATTTTATTTTTTCAATTATTGGGGAGGAGTATGGTTACATAGGGGTTTTTATATTAATTATTTTATTTGCTTTTATTTTGATAAGAGGTTACAAAGTAGCAAAAAAGGTTAAAGATGATTTTGGTAAATATCTTGCATTTGGTATTACAACTTTGATTACATCGTATGCGGTTGTAAATATGTCCGTTGCTTGCGGTTTGATTCCAACAACCGGAGTTCCTATTCCTTTTGTAAGCTATGGAGGAACTGCTTTGATTGTAAACTCCATTGCAGTTGGAATTTTACTTAATATTTCGTCATTCTGTAATGAATCTCAGGTAACTTTTTCAGATGATTATGTAGACGAAACAAAAAATTACGAAATATGAAAATTTTATTTGCAGCTGGCGGTACCGGAGGACATATTTTCCCAGCGATTTCGATTGCTGACGAAATAAAAAAAATGGATGTGAATTCTGAAATACTTTTTATAGGAGCAAAAGGAAGGATAGAGGAGAAGATAGTACCGGCAAACGACTATGAATTAAAAACAATTTCAATTTCGGGTTTTAACAGAGGGGATATAAAAAGAAATTTAAAATTACCTTTTAAAATAATAGGAGCTTTGTATAGCAGTAAGAAGATATTAAAGAAATTTCAACCGAACGTTGTTGTCGGTACGGGTGGATTTGTGAGTGTTCCTGTTATTATTAATGCAAAAAGAAGGAGTATTCCAATTTTATTGCAGGAAGGAAATTCATTCCCGGGAAAAGCGACGAGGTATTTATCGAAAAAAGCAGACAAGGTTATAATTAATTTTGATGAAACAAGTAAGTTTTTAAAAAGGAATGACAATGTATTGAGAATATCTCATCCTATAAGACGTTCTTTAAGCAAAGTTGATAAAAAGAAAGCACTTGATTTCTTTGGCTTGAATAAAAGTTGGAAAACATTATTTGTTTTTGGTGGAAGTCAAGGAGCACAAGCAATTAATACCGGAATCGAGAAGATAATTCACAAATTATATTTTGAAAAAGTAAATATCATCTGGCAGACAGGAGCGGCTGACTTTAGAAGACTTAAAGATAAGTTCAATGGTTTCGAATCGAGTGTTAAGATTTTTGAATTCATTGAGAACATGCAATATGCATACTCTGCAGCAGATCTTGTTATTTGCAGAGCAGGGATAAGCAGTATTATGGAGTTAGCTTATTTGGAAGTTCCAGCAATATTGATTCCATTTCCTTTATCCGCAGAGAACCATCAAGAGAAAAATGCAAGAAGTCTTGAAGATCGAAATGCTTGTTTGGTAATAGTTCAAAATGAAATTGACGAGAAACTTTATAAAATGATTATCGGGTACATTAGTGAACCATCTAAACTCAAAGACTTAAGCAAGAATATTGGTGAGTTTTCTGATCCCGATGCTGCTTATAAGATTGCAAAAGAAGTATTAAACATTGCTAAATAAATGGAAGAAAAAAGAATATATAAATACAGGCTTGATTTCTATTATAAATCGCTAATAGTGTATCTTTTGTTTTTCATAGTCTATGTAGCTATTAAAGGTAATTTCTTTGAAGAAAAATTCGAGATTGTCTTTCAAGATCCGATAATCTATATATGTTTGCTATTCATATTATTCTTTTTATTTGTCTTAGTTACTAATACGATAAGAGCGAGAGAAATTGTTTTTGAAGGAAATAAAATAATTATTAAGAATCGCTTTGGTCAAAGAGAGATATTGATAAACGAAATTATAGCAATAAAGTTTTCACGCAGAAAACAATACAGAAGAGAAGATAAAAGTCAGGTCAGGATAGCTAAGTTGAAATTGAAAAACAGGAAAAGATTTTTGAGAATCAGATTAAATGATTTCGATGACACACATGAATTAATGAATGAGTTCAGAAATATTTCAAAATTACATCATGAAAAGCATTGATGGAAGGAATAGATAAAGGGAAAATATTTGAAACTGTTAAAAAAGTATATCTGATAGGTATAGGTGGAATTGGTATGAGCGGAATAGCAGAATATCTTGTGAAACAAGACTTTGAAGTTTTAGGAAGTGATATCACACTTTCTGAAATTACTCAAAGGCTTGAAAAGCTTGGTGTAACTGTGTATAAAGGTCATCATGAGAACAATTTAAGTGATGATACTGAACTAGTAATTTACACTTCCGCTGTAAAAGAGGATAACGAGGAATTAAAAAAAGCGAAGAGACTAAAAATCAAACTAATGAAGCGTGCAGAAATGCTCGGTCATATTGTGAACGATTTGTATTTAATAGCTGTAAGCGGTTCACATGGTAAAACAACAACAACTGCAATGATTTCAAAAGTATTGATTGATAACGATTATGACCCGACAGTATTTGTTGGCGGTAGTTTGGATTTTCTTGAGGGAGGTTCTTCAAGAATTGGAAAAAGTAAATATGCTGTGGTAGAGGCTGATGAATACGACAAAAGCTTTTTAACTTTGAGTTCAAATTTAATAGTTGTAACGAGCATTGAGAAAGACCATACAGATATTTATAAAAGTGTAGAAGATTTAAAAGAGAATTTCAAGAAGTTCTTTGATAAAAGGAAAACGAATTCGAAAGTCGCAGGGTTTGGAGATGATAAAAATGTAATAGAGCTTTTAGCCTCATATCCTAAATCGGAAAAAGTCCTTTATGGATTTGGAGCAGGTAATGATGTTAAAGCAGAAAATATAAGACAAGATAATGGTAATGTTCATTTTTCTACCCAGGGAGTAGAGGTAGAGCTTGACGTTCCGGGAAATCATAATGTTTTAAATTCATTAGCAGCTATGATTGTGTGTAATGAAGTCGGTATAGATATGGATTCTTTCAAAAAAAGTATAAAAGGGTTTTCGGGAGTTCAGAGAAGGTTACAATTAAAATTTGATGGGAAAATAAAAATTTATGATGACTATGCTCACCATCCGACTGAAGTGGAAGCTTCCTTGAAAGCTCTGAGAGCAATAAAACCCGGTAGAATAATAACGGTCTTCCAACCTCACTTATATTCGAGAACATACGATTTTTATCGTGAGTTTGCAGGAGCTTTGACAAACAGTGATGTTTTGATTCTCGCAAAAATATATCCCGCAAGGGAAAAGGAGATCGAAGGCGTTAGTTCAAAATTAATATTTGATGAGTTTATGAAAATTTCTGATAATGATGTTTGTTACTTAGATGAGTTTAAAAAAATTATTCACAAGTTGGATGAAATTGTTGCAAATGGGGATTTGATTGTATTTCAGGGAGCGGGTGATGTAACTAATCTTTGCGATTTATATGTAAAACACTTAAAAAGTATGTCAATTTCAGTTTGAGGTACACATGAATAAACTTAAAATCTTTTTTCTATTATTGTTTGTAATTGCAATTGTTGTGTCGGCAATAGTGTTAGCGAACAATTGGAGAAGCAACATTAATTTTAATAAGATAACGATAACTGGTAATTATACAATATCCAGGGAAGAGATTCTGAAATCTGCTCACTTGAAAGAAGACACGATAATTAATATAGAAGAATTAAACATCGGGATTATTCAGGATAGGATATCAGAGCACCCGGAAATTAAAAGAGTATTTGTGAGTAAAGAACCACCGGCAGAATTAAAAATTGAAATATTAGAAAAAAGACCTGTCGCGATAATAAATTCGGGTAATGAATTATTACTTATTGATGAAGAACTCGAAATATTTTCTTTTAAAAACTATGATAAGATTTATGATCTTCCGATTATCAATGGAATTAACATTCCAAATATTCAACGTCCTGGATTAGGTGCGAGTGAAAATGATCTGCGGTTAGCTCTTTTTATAATATTGGAATCCTATAAAAGAGGGAAGTATCTCTATAGTTATGTTTCTCAAATAAATTTCTCGGATAGCAGTAAGGTTAAGATTCATTCTAATGAAAAATCAATACCATTCTATCTCCCGAAATATCCGGATAAAAATATTACAGATATCAATTATCAAAATGAAATAAAAAACAAATTAGTTGTATTAGAATGTTTTCTTGAACAGATTTATGCAAAAAATATCAGTCAGGATCTGCAGTACGTCGATCTGAGGTTTTCAAATCAAGTGGTAGTTAAATATAAATAAAAATTAAATCATTAATTCATGGCTTCTAAAAAGAAAAAATACGGTGATTCAAGCGATGATTTATTAGTTGGACTCGATGTAGGGACGACAAAGATATGTGTTATAGTCGCCAGACCAAAAGACGAAAACAATGTCGACATAATAGGAATCGGGATAGCGCCTTCTCACGGTCTTCACAGAGGTATAGTTGTGAATCCTGCTAAAACAGTTGAATCTATCAGGGCAGCAATTGATGATGCTGAATTAAATTCCGGTGTAGATATAAAATCAGTTTCGGTTGGCATTGCCGGTCATCATATTAGGTGTATTCAATCGAGCAGCACGGTTGGTATAAACAATCCGGATAGAGTTATTGAGGAGGATGACATAACGAGATTGATTGACCAGGCGAAGATAATGAAACTGCCGAGTGATACAAGAATCATTGACGTTGTTCCGCAGGAATACATCATTGACGGAAAGGATGGGATATTTGAAACTCCCGTTGGAATGTTTGGAATAAGACTCGAAGCAAAGGTAAATATTATAACCGGGCTTGTTTCTTCGATTGATGATCTTTCGAAATGTGTTTTAGATTGTGGAGTTGATCTTGATGATATTGTACTCGAACCAATTGCATCGTCTTATTCTGTGCTTGATGAAACTGAGAAAAAAGTTGGCGTTGCTATGATAGACATTGGAGGTGGTACGACCGATATTGCTGTGTTTAAAAAAGGTGTTTTGAAATACACAGCGGGAATCGGTATTGCAGGAAGTCTTGTCACGAACGATATTGTGGAAGCACTTGGTATAGCTGAACAGGAAGCCGAAAGGATTAAAAGAGAATTTGGTTATGCTTCTATTTCAGAGATACTGAATGATGATGAGATAGTAGTCCAATCGATAAAGGGTAAGATTCCTAAGAAGACCAGAAAAAGTATTCTTGCAAGAATTATACAGGCAAGGATGCAGGATGTGTTTGAACTTGCAGCAATCGAGATTAAGAATTCGCAGATACATAATGAACTTCATGCCGGGGTTGTAATAACAGGTGGTGGTTCATTGATAAAAGGGACAAAAGAACTTGCGGAGGAAATATTGAACATGGAAGTCAACCTCGGCATTCCTACCGGTCTTTCAGGAGGTTTAATAAAAGAAGTTGAAAGTCCGATTTTTGCTACCGGTGTAGGATTAATATTACACAGATTGAAAGCTTTAGATGAAATAGAACATGTCCCTTTAGCAGGTGGACAAAGAAAGAAAAAGAAATTAACAGCAAGAAGTATTTTTTCAAAAGTAAAAGAATGGTTTGACGAGATATAAT
This sequence comes from Ignavibacteria bacterium, assembly GCA_016783945.1. Lineage (GTDB taxonomy): Bacteria > Bacteroidota > Ignavibacteria > Tepidaquicellales > Tepidaquicellaceae > BS750m-G4. The sequence continues at coordinate 15,860 of JADHVP010000036.1, read as the reverse complement.
CTTGGTTACAATAGCTTGAAATAAAATAAAATTTAGTAAATAATTTTTAAAATCCATATATAAAATAATAAGAAAGGGTAAACAAATGTCAATCAGATTAATTACAGACAACATTGATGGAGCCAGTATTAGAGTTGTAGGTGTTGGAGGAGGTGGTGGGAATGCATTAAATATGATGGTAGACAAAGGAATGGAAGGGGTAGAATTTATTGCGATTAATACGGATGCCCAGGCTTTAGATAATAGTAAGGCTAACATAAAGATTCAAATTGGTAAAAATCTTACTGAGGGGTTAGGAGCGGGTATGGTAGAAAATGTTGGTATGAAAGCAGTTGAAGAAAACAGGGATGAAATTGAAAGAGCACTTACCGGAAGTGACATGGTTTTCGTTACCGCTGGAATGGGAGGTGGAACAGGAACGGGAGGTGCTTCGGAAGTCGCCCGTATTGCAAAAAACCTTAATTCTTTAGTTGTTAGTATTGTCACGACACCTTTCAATTTTGAAGGAAAGCCCCGCATGGAATTAGCTTTAAAAGGTCTGGAAAAGTTGAAGGAAGAAGTAGATAGTATGATTGTAATTCCTAATCAAAAAATTTCTGAGCTAATAAATCCTGATACTTCAAAGGATGAAGCTTTCGCATTAGCGAACAGGGTTCTTTTGAATGCTACGCGGGGTATATCCCAGATAATTATGAAAACAGGTGAAATAAATGTGGACTTTGCAGATGTAAGGACTATTATGAAAGATATGGGTGATGCGATGATTGGAACTGGAATTGCATCAGGAGAAGACAGAGCTATCAGGTCTGCAAAAGACGCGCTTTCCAACCCGTTACTCGATGAGATTGACATTCGTGGTTCGAAGTGTGTTTTGACTAACATCTGCAGCGATGGCAATATAAAAATGAGTGAGATAGAAAAGATTAACGAACTAATACAAGAAACCTCAGGTGAAGATGCAAAATATATCTTCGGTGTTGTGGACGATGAGGACATGAAAGATGAGCTAATGGTAACTGTAATCGCAACGGGTTTCAGGAATAGCGCTTTGCAAAAAATTATGGGGTCGAAGACTGGAAGTGATAATCAGATTGATAATGTAAAAAATGAAGTTGGGAAAATAATACAGATACCCACATCCGATGAATTACCCGATTATGATATACCTGCAATCAAAAGAAGACAAATAAATATAAACGATGATTTCAGTGAAAATTCAAAATCATCGGAAGATAAATCGGATGATGATGATTTAGGCTTGGATGAGATAAAGTTCGATGATGACTATACAAAGCCAGCATTCCTGAGAAGGCAAATGGACTAAAAATAATGAATAATGAATAATGAATAATGAATAGTGAATAATTAATAATAGAAAATTAGTAATAAAAAATAGAAGATTTTTAGCTCAATCGATATTTTAAACACAATCTTGTGATAGTATGAGGTTGTGTTTTTTATTTTTGAGAGTGAATATTATTTGAAGAAATTACGTATACTAATTTACTAATATTTTTAAAGTTTTCCATCAAATAAGATAATTGTAATGAAAAATTAATTCTGCTATTTTAGTAATCATTCATAAAAGAAAAAAAGGATAACATGAAAATCAAATTTATTTATTTAATTTATTTAGTTTCATTCTTATATATATTTAACTTTTCTATACAGGAAAGTTATGCACAATACTCAGAGAGGCATTCGGATTATTATGAAGGTGTTTTGCTCGATACTGTCAGAGCGGGAAGGTTTGACATGGGTAAGATGTGGACGTTCGATAATCCGCCGCTCGATTACTTCGAGGAAGCATATAATTTCAGACCTACGAAGGAATGGCTCGATAACGCAAGAATGTCTGCTCTAAGGTTTGGCAGCTGGTGTTCGGCATCATTCGTATCCGAAGACGGTTTGATAATGACAAATCATCATTGTGCCGATGGAAATGTAACACAGGTTACACGTGAGGGTGAAGACCTCCATGCGACAGGCTTTTATGCAGTAACGTTGAAAGATGAGAGGGAAGTGCCCGGATTATACGTAGACCAATTGGTTCAGATAATCGATGTAACACAGGAAATAAAAGACGCTGAAAACCAGGGTAAAGACGATGATGAAAAACAGAGTTTGAAAAAGAAAAAGATTAGGGAGCTTGAGCAGATGTATAGAAAAGATTTGAATCTGAATTGTTCTGTTGTAGAGTTCTATAACGGGGGAGAATACTCATTGTATGCTTATAAAAGATACTCTGATGTCCGTTTGGTTTTTGTTCCTGAAGAAGACATAGGATTCTTCGGAGGTGATCCCGATAATTTTACTTATCCCCGTTATGATCTTGACTGCTCCTTTTTCCGTGTGTATGACGAAGATGGAAAACCTTTACAGTCAGAACACTTTTTCAAATGGAGTCCAAACGGAGCTAAAGTTGGTGAACCAATATTTGTTGTCGGGAACCCGGCAAGCACGGATAGGTTAAATACGGTTGCTCAACTTGAATTCGACAGGGATTTCCAGTACAGATTGATCTCGAGCTATATGACGGGTGTTTTAAATATTTATTATGAACTAATGGAAGCATTCCCGGAGAGGAAGTCGGAATTTTACAGTGAAGTAATGAATTTTGCCAATTCACAAAAATCAATAGAAGGTACATACAAAGGATTAAATAACCCGATATTGTTAGAAAGAAAAAAAGACTTCGAATGGAAATTTAAACAGGCGGTGAATTCAAATCCTGAGTTGAACGCAAAATACGGTAATCTATGGGATGAAATCAGCAACATTAAAAAGGAGCAGGCTAAAATATTTCCCGAATATTCTGCGTTTAATGTAAACCCTTATTCGAATTCGATTTATTTAAATACAGCTAATGACATTTATAACGAAATCAAATCTAATGATGAAATTGAAATATCAGAAGTACTTGAGCTTTATCCTGAGGATTTTGATAAAGAATTCGAAGACAGGATGCTTGAATTAGAGATTAAGATGTTAAAAGAACTCTTAGGTGCTGATAATGAATTGATGCAGGAATTAGTCGGTGACAGAACGGGTAAGGATGCTGTAAAATATTTATTGAATAATTCATCTTTGAAAAGCAAAGAAGACCTTGAAGCTTTCGCAAAGAAAGGTAAAAGCGAGATGCTCAACTCGGATCCCTTTATAAGATATATTTCAAAAACACAGGATAAATTTAATGAGTTAGAAGAACAATACAGAGAGTTAAACATCAAAGAAAGAAAATTAACCGACAAACTTGGACAGGCTTTGTTCGATGTTTATGGGAACACAATTCCACCCGATGCAACTTTTACATTAAGGATTTCCGATGGCGTAATTAAACCTTATGATTATAACGGAACCGTAACCCCGACAAAGACGACCTTTTACGGAATGTACGACAGGTATTACTCGTTCAACAAAGAGTTTCCGTGGATATTGCCGGACAGGTGGGTAAATCCTCCGCCAGAGTTTGATTTAGAGACGCCTTTGAATTTCGTTTCGACGAACGATATTTCCGGGGGGAACTCCGGCAGTCCTGTAATTAATCAATACGGGGAAATCATTGGGCTTGCATTCGATGGAAATATTGAAAGCTTATCGGGAGATTTTATTTATACATCAGAGACAGGCAGGACAGTCTCGGTTGATTCCGAAGGCATGATGGAAGCGATTCAAGACCTTTATAAAGTAACACGTTTGAGTGAAGAACTGAAAAATGGAAAGATGGTTTCCGGTAATTAACAGTTTATAAAGTATAAAGTATAAAACCCGTTTCTCTACGCATGTAGATTTGAAACGGGTTTTTTTATAATTATTTAGGATTTGTTTTATGTGGTGGCGTTTGTAGTGCTGTCGTGACCTGTGTTGACTTCCCGCACGCGGTTCTTACCTTGCAGTGTTAAGCCTAACATTTATATAAGAGCTATGTTGCCACAAAGACACTAAGACACAAAAAGGCACAAAATCACACGAAATAATAATGAGAGTTAGTCATTCCAGCGAAAGCTGGAATCCAGTTTTAAAAGACAGGGAGGTATTCCTGACTCGTACTTAAAAGGTGTGGAAATATTAATTACCCCACCGTTTACGGTGGGGGCGGAGAACGAGAAAGTATTGGCTTTAGCCTAAATACTTTAATAAATGCTTTGGGCTAAAGCCCGGCTTTATGTTGTTCTTTCATCCCTGCCGTAAACGGCAGGGTAATCAAATACAATACTAAAATTCCCTCTTTGCCTGCTGCAGGCATGGCTTAGTAAGGAGGGGAATACATTTGGAACGCTTTGGTTCGCCAAAACAATCATTTCCAAAGAGTTATTCATTGCATTATTTATTCTTTCATAAGCGAATATCGGAATAATATTAACACATATTGCAGCAATGTGAATTAATATTGTGGCAATATAAATTAATATTGTGACAATAATTACAATTATTGTCGTAATAGTTGTAATTATTACGATAATATTAGTGCATATAATGACAATATTAGCGCATATAATCACGATACTAATGCATATAATGACGATATTCATTAATACGATAGCAATATATATGGAATTTTTGTCTATTTTTGCTGTTTTTAAGTTTAAGCGACATTGCACAGACCTCATGTAATATTGCACAGACCTTGAGCGACCTTGCACAGACCTTGTGTGACCTTGCACAGACTTTGTGCGATATTGCACAGACTTTGTGTGACCTTGCATAGACTTTGTGCAATATTACACAGACCTTGTGTGACCTTGCACAGACCTTGTGCGACCTTGCACAGACCTTGTGTGACCTTGCACAGACCTTGTGTGACCTTGCACAGGGTTCATGCAAGCTTGCATTGACTTTTTTCCGTTACTTTTTAAATGCAACAATCGTGAAATCCTAAATCAGTCGTTTATTTTTAAAATTAAAAAAGGTAAATTAGAATAAAGTAAATCTGCGAAGGAAAAAATTTGAGCAGGAAAACAATTTTAATAAAGGCAATCCCCTATTATACTCCTTTTTACCCTGTTACCTGTTACCATTTAATAGGGGTTGCCTTTTAAGATTTTGCGTTAGATGTTTCATCTGACATGACAAAATTAAAATAAGGAACACATATGAAAGAAAAAAGCCTACCGAACATTGCTTTATTGAAAGAAAAATATCGGGATAAAATTAAAGATATTACGTGTGATCTAAACAACGATAAAATTATATTTTATAAGATTTATTTATTGGGAAAATTCGAAAATCCATTGATTGTTTATATTAATGAATTTGAAACTGATGGTGCTACTAAATACATATCAACAATTAGCCATTTTTTTAAAAGCCCGGTTAGTAAACAACCTTACTGTTTTAACTTTGAAGACCACGACTGTATAGAAAATGCTTTCAAAGAGATTTATGAAAGAGGACTTGATAATTATTCACCTGATGATCTTGAAGCAGAATGGGAAGTTAATCCTGGATTTAAAGAGTCTCCAATATAAGATGAATATTATATTTACCCAATCGAATCCGATTTTTCTCTATTACATTTAACACAAAGAAGTTGAATATTTCTGTAAGTATTTGAACCACCTTTTGAAAATGGTATAATGTGATCAAACTCTAAATCAACCTGGCTTCCACAAATTTCACATTTACCTTTTGCTCTTCTCCATACTGTATCTTTTACTTCTTGGGGTATAAATCTTGATCGTTCTTTAGGTTTTTCTTCTTTAATTTTAATAACATTATATCTTTTACCTGTAAATTCATAATCTCCATGTTTAATTATTATCAATTCACCCCTCTTTGTAGTTTCTACTATCGCACCTTCATCGGTTACGCCCGTTACTTTCGATTTTTTACTCCTGCCCATTTCGTCTTCGTAGGATATAATGTCGTGTACTTCTGCTCGTTTGTGTTTATCAAATTCAAGATGCTTAAATGGTTTATCCCAATCTGATACATGCTGAAAATGAAGTCTGCTACCACTGGATAAATCTTCACTGTGTGTCCATATCCCATCAGGGTCAATATTAAATACCTCGTGTTTCTTCCCGTCTTTTACAATCATGTCACCTTCTTTTAACTGATGGTAAGGTTTCTCGCTTCCATCGGCTAATTTCACTTTCTGAACTTTGGTTAAGTCGGGTCCCTTTAACTGTACTTTGTGTCTATCAACCGATATTAATTTACCTTCTTTGTCTTTGACTAACATTTTATTCCAGTCGGGTTCACCTGTCTCTGTCGGTACTGGGTTGATGTGTGATATTACGTGGTACACCTTATCAGGAAAGTCAGTGTACTCAACTCTTTCACCTTCTACATAAATCTTTCCTTTTAAAGCTGGGTGATTATTATCAAGAGGTGTTGTGGTTTTCTTTAATCCATTTATATTAAGAGGTTCAACATCCTGAATATTTATTTTATCTGAATTTGTATCTGGAATGTCTTTCTCACCAAAAGTTTCTTGTAGTTTTATTAAATAAGATTCTGGTTCTCCTCCATATTTATAATAATATATTAACTTATCATCGCTATTTTTACTATCAGGATTAATACTAATATGTGATAATATAGGTTGTATTTCTTGATTACCTTTGGATACATTTGCTATCATATTAGAACTCCTATCCTTTTCGGTTTTAATATATATTATATGCTAAATTAATAAATTAATATTTCATAAGAAATATTTTTAAATATAATAAAATTTTTGTGAATGTTAGGCATAACACTCCAAGGTTCCCCATAGGGGCAGGCATACCGCGCGCGGACTGTCACCTGAAAAGCGTCAGGAAGCCAGTTAAAGAAGTCCCGCCAGAGGCGGGCAGGCAATCCATGTAAAGACAGCACTACAAATACCACCAAAAAATAAACATAAATCCTCTCAAGTTATCATTGAATTTTTATATCAAATTCATTAAATAAGAGTATACACATCCATAATATATTATAAGCACGTCAGTGATTCTTAATGAAGAAGGTTTTGATAACCGTATTTTTAAAAAAATAATCGAAAAAACAACTTCATAAGAAAGGAGATAAACAGATGAAATCATTCAAGAACATTTTCATAACATCGGTCATCCTTGTTTCCCTCGTTTTCATTTCCTGTTCAAAAAGCGTCGACCATACAGACGCAAACTACGTTGCAGGTGAAGAAGCGTTAGTCAATAAAGATTACAAGAAAGCAACAGAGAACTTCGAAATATACTTGAAAGATCATCCAAAAGACGCTTCGGCATGTCTCTACTGCGGTTTTGCTCATTACTTCTTGCATGAATACTACAAAGCAATCAATGACTTTACAGCAGCTATCGAACTTGAACCCAATCATGCCGACAGCTACAACGGAAGAGCAAAATCTTATTTCGAGATTGGCATCTTTGATAAAGCAATACAGGATTGGGAGAAGAGTCTTGAATTAGGTCATGAAAATGCTGATGAAATAAAGGATAAAATAGAAAGTGCAAAGAAGAGAATGTGATGTATTAATTATCGGTTCATATTTATAACAATTCGAATATATTTTTATTCCTCGTTCCCAAAGTCCTCTTTGGGAACAGTAATGTTTGGTTACAAAAGAGGTCTTTTGTAATAAGATGACAGGCATAACACGCTAAGGTTCATACCGCGCGCGGCCTGTCACCTGACTTACGTCAGGTAGCCACCTGTCATCTGCCTAAAGTCAGATTGCCAGGTAAAGTTAAAGAAGTCCCTCCAGAGTCGGATTAGCAATGAAAGGCATAACATGATAAGGTTCGACCCGCAAGCGGGAAGTAGAACCATGTAACGACAGCACTGCAAATGTTACCCCGACAAAAAGAGTGTCGGGCAAGCCCATCAAAAAACTTCCGGGCAGGCAAATAGAAAACCACTACGGGATTTGCAGTAAAACAGAATTATAGGATTTCGGGAAAGAGAAAAAATGTACTTACTCCTTTGTGTTTTGATTTAATTTTACATTTAATTCGGGGGCTTCTACAAGATGGAATGTTGCGGATGCAAATTTTATCTCACCGACTGTGCTCTCAATTTCCTTTAGAATCCGTGTAAAAAGTTCAGTCTTTGTAACTCTGCGTTTTTTATAGCTTACCACATATCGCAAAGTGTATTCTACCCAGTTATCATTTGCAATAACAGATACCATAGGCTCTGTCAAAGCATCTTCCAACAGATATTTCTTTTGCAATACGTTCCATATTTTGCTTGATTGCTCACTTAAATCCCCGACAACCTCCTTACCAACATTTGTAAGTATCTCTTTTGTCTTTTCATAATTACTTCCATACTGAATCGGGATTTTTATTTCGTCCCATAAAAAAGGAAACTGACCAGAATAATTGAAAACAGGTTCTTTAAAAACGAAACTGTTTGCTACTAAAACTATTCTTCCATTGTATAAATCACCATTAACCCATTGACCGGTTTCCATAATAGTGGTTCTTATAACTCCAATATCCATTACATCACCGGTAATTCCCCCTAACTGAACCCGATCCCCTGTTTTGTATAATCCTCCAAACATTATAGCCAACCATCCTGCTACAGATACAATGACTTCCTGCAAAGCAAATGCAATACCAGCTCCTGCTACACCAAGTGCAACAGTGAACCCACCCAGTTTATCGCTAAAAACAATTACAATTAAAATTACTGTTAAAAAATATCCGATGATTGTTGAAAACTTCTTTATCTTATAGCGATTACCACTTTCCTTTAGTTTTGAAATAAAGTTACGCTGAATGACTTTGATGAGTATCCAGATTATAATGAAACCAATAAGAATGGTGGCTATTTTTCCAACTGTCGGGTCAAACAAAATTATTTTTAGTTGTTCTTCCATTTATAATTTTACTTAAGGTGCAAACGTTTTGCTAAAATGTAAATATAATTTGTTTTATAGGAAGGTAAATGTTATCAAGAAGATTTTCTATATAATTTTTTCTGGGTATAAGCAGAGGGTTATGGAATTTCCGATGCATTCCAATTGTTATAAACAAGTCTGCAATTATGATATAAATATAGTTAAAGATTATGAGAGAATAATTCATTATTTTTAAACCAAAATAATGTAGAGGTTGGTTTTTAAAATCAATCTCATTAATTTATAACAATCAATTAAAGGAAATGAAAACGAAAATTTTTAGTACAATATTAATATTAATAATAACAATACCATGTGTATTACACTCCCAAGAGGATGATGAGAATAAAAAAGCTGTAGATACTACGGTTGTTCAAAAGCAGGACTCTCTGAAGAACAACAAGTTGCAAAGCTCAACTGAGACTTTGATGCGTGTAGATTCCATACGATTGGCAGATTCTTTAAAATTACTACAACTTAACAAACAGCTTAGTGAACTTGAAACGACTGACAACATAAAAAAGGAAGAAATTCTGAAACAGTTGTCGGACCTTAAGAAAGCTGATTCATTAAAAAAGATTGAAAGAAAAAACAGAATCGATTCTCTGAAATTGATTACTCCGGGCTTTCCCGTAATTCCGTTTAGAGATACACTGTTTGTTGTATATGCGAAGCTGGGACCTTTTTCTCCAAATGACAGGGCTGTTCAAATTCAAAATAAAATTAAAGTACTTGCTGAAGCACCCGACTTCGATGTGAATTCTTTTCAAATTTATAAAGGTGAGCAAAGTCATGACCTTATGTACAAAGATATAGTAATACTCAGCGTAACGGATAACGATGCATTGTGGTTGAATAAAACACGTGATGAGGTTGTGGCTGAGTACCAGCAGATAGTGGGTACGAGTATTGAAACGTATATAGAAGAGAATAGTCTTAAAAATACACTTATGCGAATCGGGTTTGCATTGCTGACTGTTGTCGGTTTGTTTTTTATACTCAAATATACGAACAAACTTTTTAAGCTTATTCTTCAAAAGATCGATCTTCACAAAGAGAAATATTTTAAGGGTATAAGGGTAAAAGGTTATGAACTTTTGAATCATGAAAGAGAGATAAAGGTAGTATATGCATTATTGAAATTCTTAAAGGTTGTTTTATTTCTTGTATTAACCTATATCTTTTTAACGATACTATTCGGAATATTTCCATCCACAAAAATAATAGCTGATACACTTCTGCGATATATTCTTAATCCAGTTGGCAGGATGTGGAAAGCATTCACCGGGTTTCTGCCGAATCTTCTTACAATTATTGTTATTGTTGTTGTAACCCGTTATATCCTAAAATTTGTGCGATTTCTTTCTAGTGAAATTGAAGAAGGATCACTTTCATTGCCGGGATTTTATGCTGATTGGGCGAAACCTACTTACAATATAGTTCGTGTATTAATATTGGCGTTTATGTTTATTGTTATCTTTCCGTATCTGCCGGGTTCGGATTCTCCGATTTTTCAAGGTGTAACAGTATTTCTTGCATTGCTTTTTTCTCTCGGTTCCACCACAGCAGTTGCAAATATGGTTGCCGGATTAGTCATCACATACATGAGACCATTTAAGATTGGAGACAGGGTGAAGATAGGAGACGTTGTAGGTGACGTGATTGAGAAAAGTATGCTTGTTACCAGGATTAGAACGATTAAAAATGAAGACATTACGATACCAAATGCAAACGTAATGTCAAATCATACTATTAATTTCAGTTCATCGGCTAAAGAGATTGGGCTTATAATGCACACGACTGTGACAATTGGGTATGACGTTCCATGGAAGACAGTACATGAACTTCTAATTAATGCATCACTCTCTACAAATGGATTGCAGACAGAACCAAAGCCGTTTGTCTTACAAACAAGTCTCGATGATTTTTATGTGAGCTACCAGTTGAATGCCTATACTCATGAACCTTCCAGACAAGCAGTTATTTATTCCGAATTGCACCAGAATATACAGAATAAATTCAATGAAGCAGGAGTGGAGATAATGTCGCCTCACTATAGAGGATTGCGTGATGGTAATATTACGGCAATTCCTAATGATTATCTGCCGGAAAATTATATTGAGCCATCATTCAGGATTCAAAATACTGATAAAAAAAATGACAAATAAATAATATTTCCCTCCCGCTGTTGGTGTATCCGCCAACAGTAAATTAAATTCTACGTTTAACACGCCAAGGTCTATACCGCGCGCGGGAAGTCAACTCATGTTAAGATAGCACTACAAATGTTACCACATCAAAAAGCCCGTAAATTTTTCTTTAGATGTTTATGAAAAATTTTATTAAATTGGAATAGGTACCAAATATTAATTTTCAATATTATCTATGGATAAAAAAGAGGAAGACAAAAAGAAAATGTACCTCGCGGTACAAAATGTTCTCGATAGTAATGCTAACATCTGGAAAGGGAACTCTCCTTTAGTTATGGCTAAAGCAGCATTTGATGGAAAGCTTCTTGAGTTAAATAATCTTTTGTTCTTAGAAGGGGATAATACAAAAGATAAAGCCCCTGATAAATCCGAAGTCGGTATAAAATTAATCGAAACAACGGTTGAAATATCCTCTATGATTCAAAAATATGCTGTTGAATCAAAAAATAAGGAGCTTAACGTAAAAGTTAATTATACAAAGAGCGATCTCGAACTTTCCAGGGATTCAATTTTGAAGGATATTTGTCAATCGATATATGATTTGGCAAACGAGAATGTTGAACAGTTAAAAAGTTATGGTTTAGAAAAAGAGCAGTTGTCAGCATATGAGACTTTGATAAACGAATTTGATACATTAGCTACGGATCCACTGGAGCCTGCGAGAAAAATGCAAGAAGAAAGGAAAAGTTTGTCGGCATTAATAGTAGAGATCGATGAATTGATAGACGACAGTCTTGATAAATTAATGACTGCGTATAAAGCTGCACACGCAGATTTTTATGAAACATACCGCAGTGCAAGGTTACTTGGTGAAGTGAAGAAAGTTTCTATGAAAGGGTCATTGGATATAGAGTCGTCCGAAGAATATGAGATTGATTAACGTTTATTGCAAAACATGCAAACAATAATCCCGTATATTATGGTGTTTTCTTCACGTTAAGAAATACGTGAGCATTTAATTGAATATCGAATATCCATTAACGAATAATGATTTAAGAAATTGATTAAATATGAATAAATATGATTTAGAAGAACGATTAATTTCTTTTTCAGTTTTTGTAATTGAAATTGTAAATGAGATTCCAAATTCAAAGGTTGGAAATCATCTATCAGGTCAGTTAGTTCGTTCCGGTACATCAGTTTCATTGAATTACGGAGAAGCTCAAAGTGCAGAATCAAAAAAGGATTTCATTCATAAAATGAAAGTAATTTTAAAGGAATTACGGGAGACATTTGTTTGTCTGAAAATAATTCATCGGAGTAAATTGTATAAAATTGAAGGGAAAATAATTAGGGCAAAAAAGGAAAACAATGAGTTGATTTCAATTTTCGTAAAAAGTATTGAAACTGCACAGAAAAATCTTCAATCGTAAATAAATCAAAATTCGTTATTCGGTGTTCAGTGTTCGATATTCAAAACAAGTAAATGAGAGAGCCCATAAGATAGCACAGGAGCATAAGCGATGCGGAGTGAAGTAGTAAATTGAAAGCAAACACATATAAATAAACAAAGAAGTAAGTTGAAAGATTTGTATAATAGAAATCCACGCTGCTCATAGTTTCAACTAATTAGTTTATGCAAATAGGTATTTAACAGAAAGGATATTTAAATGAATTACGATGAAAAATACAAAGAAACAAAAGATTATTTCGGAATAGAACCGGTAGGGATTCTTAAGGAGCATTATCAGAAAATAGATAAATCAAAACCAGTGCTCGATATTGGGACAGGTCAGGGCAGGAATGCTTTATTCCTCGCGAAAGAAGGTTATGAAGTTGATGCAATAGATGAATCAAAGGTATCGATTGAGATTGTTTCAACTTTGGCAAAAAAGGAGGGCTTACCAATAAGTACTTACCAGAGTGGATTCGAAACATTCGGAGATGAGGGGAAAAAGTATTCGGGTGTTTTATTAATCGGTTTACTTCCGCTCGTATCTCCTGATTCTATACTTACGCTTCAAAAAAAGTTGAACCTCTGGACAGAAAAAGAGAGCTTGATTTTTGTTACAGCATTTTCAACTGACGACCCATCATACATAAAGACACAGGAATCGGAAGACTGGACTATCGTAGGAAAGAATTCTTTTAAAAATGATAATAATGAATTCAGGACTTACTTTGCGAAGGGTGAGATAATAGAATTATTTCCAGATTACATTCCCTTATATCACTGGGAAAGTATAAGCAAAGGGCACCAGCATGGAGATGGAGAAATTCACCAGCACGGAATGATAGAAGTTGTGTTTCAGAGGAAGTGAGCAATTGGTGAAGAAATTACTGATCCTCTCTTATAATAGTCAGCTACTATACTATCCACTTAACCTATTTTCTCCCTCATTCATTTATTTGTATTGAAAAGCCAAACCGAATAGAATATTTTGTAATCTATGGAACTAAAGGAATTGGGATATAAAGAATGGTTCAGTGAAAGAGCTAATGAATCTCTAACGTCTGAATACAACATAGTCCGTGTGACAGCCGTTAACAAGGATAGTTACATAATAAGAAATGAAGAAGCTGAAATCCCCGCAGAGATAACAGGAAAGCTCAGGTACGGTGCTGAATCTGCACTTGATTTTCCAGCTGTTGGTGATTGGGTATATGCGCAGTATTTTGATGAAAACACATTTGCAATCATTCACGATATATTTCCAAGAAAATCTGTATTAAAGAGAAAAGCAGCGGGTAAAAAAATTGACTATCAGCTTATCGCCTCGAATATTGATACTGCATTTATAATGCAGTCGTTAGATGTTGATTTCAATATAAGAAGACTCGAACGGTATTTAGTAATGGTGAACGAAAGTAATATCAAACCTGTAATATTACTTAGCAAAGTTGATCTGATCTCACAGGATATTCTGAAACAAAGGATTTCGGAAATAAATAATGTTCAGCAAGAGAATGAAATCTTTATTTTCAGTAATATAACCGGTGAAGGATTGGACGAAATCAAAAATTATATAAAATCAGGTGAAACTTACTGTTTGCTCGGCTCATCGGGTGTTGGGAAAACGACATTATTGAATAGTTTATTAGGACAGGATGTTTATGCGACAAGTACTGTTCGAGAAAAAGGTGGTAAGGGTAAACACAAAACATCACGACGACAATTAATAGTGCTTAAGCAAGGCGGACTTATCATAGATACTCCCGGTATGAGAGAGCTGGGAAACATTGAAGTCAGTGAGGGAATGAAAGAAATCTTCTCAGACATAATCACACTGACTCAGGATTGTCGTTTTAAAGATTGCACACATACTAATGAGCCTGGATGTACGGTTTTAGAAGCAATTGAGAAAGGTGAATTGGACTCAAAGCGTTATAAAAGTTATTTAAAATTGCTAAGAGAATCTGAATATAATAGAATGTCATACCTGAAGAAGCGAATAAAAGATAGAGAGTTTGGGAAAATGGTTAAAGAAGTAATGAAGTATAAGAAGAAATAAAATTTCAAATAGACAGAAAAATTATAAAAGAATAAATAAAGCATGGAAGGATTAACAAAGAAGACGATAATTTTTACCGTTATAGCAGCTATTGTATATCTTATATTGTTTTTCTTTTTAGATAAGCCAATTGACCTTTGGGTAAATTATAATTATTCAAAGACCTGGCATCATGACCTTGGTGTTATCATATCTTATTTTGCTTATGATCCGTTCATAAGAGTTGGATTAACTTTTGGTTTTATACTTATCTTCATCAGCGATCCCGGTATAAAAAAACGATGGACGAGAACATTACTATTTATTTGTCTTAGTGTATCCATTGCTATTGTTATCGGTGATGGTTTTAAGTACCTGTTTGCCCGTTATCGTCCCGTGATGTTGTTCGATAATAACCTATACGGACTTCATTTTTTCTCGACGGAGTGGGCTTTGAATTCGACTCCTTCCGGTCATACTCTAAGAGCGTTTTCACTTTTGACTGCATTAACACTGCTTTACAGAAAATATGCTGTATTGTTCATCTCTGTTGCAGTATTAATTGGATTATGCCGTGTTGTAGTAACTGCGCATTATCCCAGTGATGTTCTTTTCGGGGCTTTTATAGGAATAATTTCAGCAGTCTGGACTTATAAATATATTATTTTAAAGACATCGAATCCTAAAGAGGAAATACTTAGATAGAATGTTCAGCTTAGATTGTAGTCGATGTTAAACTTATTCTTATTTTTAAAATTATGAAAATTTATTTTGCAGGTTCAATTCGTGGTGGAAGGGATGATGCTGATTTATATTCGGAAATAATTAAACATCTGAAACAATATGGTGAAGTTCTGACAGAACATATCGGGGATAAAGCTCTTGAAGTGCTGGGTGAAAATACTATGAATGATACTTATATACATAATCGGGATCTTAAATGGATTCTGCAATCCGATATCGTAGTTGCTGAAGTAACAACACCATCTCTTGGTGTAGGATACGAAATCGGGAGAGCAATCGAAAACAATAAAAGAGTTCTATGCCTGTATCGTTCAAAGAGCGGGAAAAAACTTTCTGCAATGATTGCAGGTTCACCTGATATTGCTATTGAAGAATATAAAACATTAGACGAAGCAAGAGAAATAATTGATAATCACTTCAAGAAAGAATGAAATAAGTTTTACTTCGTTTATCTTTTGGTGGCATTTGTAGTGCTGTCGTAACATGTTTCTACTTCCCGTGCACGGCACAAACCTTATCATGTTAAACCTTTCATTACTTTCATATCCTTATCGTCATTCCCACGAAAGTGGGAATCCAGTTCTATTCGTAACGAAGCCCTGCTTCGTTACGCAGTGTGAATATAGGTTACGAAGCTGG
>JADHVP010000135.1 GCA_016783945.1 Ignavibacteria bacterium | reverse complement strand
CAGATACTGAGATGCTTCCCAGGACAGCTTACGATATAGTCCACGATGAATTAATGCTTGATGGTAATTCAAGATTAAACCTTGCTACTTTTGTTACAACCTGGATGGATCCTGAAGCAAGACAAATAATGGCAGAAACCTTCGATAAGAATATGATTGACAAGGATGAGTATCCGCAGACTGCTGAAATTGAAATGCGTTGTGTTAACATGCTTGCGAGACTCTGGAACTCACCCGACCACGAAGAAGCAACGGGATGCTCTACTACAGGTTCCAGTGAAGCAGCAATGCTTGGGGGCATGGCACTAAAATGGAAGTGGCGTGAACGAATGAAAGCTAAAGGAAAACCAACAGACAAACCGAATATGGTGATGGGAGTAAACGTCCAGATTTGCTGGGATAAGTTTTGCAGATACTGGGAAATTGAACCCCGTCAGGTTCTAATGGAAGGGGATCGCTACTGTCTTAATGCCGAAGAAGCGATTAAGCTTTGTGATGAAAATACTATTGGTGTTGTTGGTATAATGGGAACCACTTTTACCGGTCAATACGAACCTGTTAAAGAAATTAATGATGCCTTGGATGTTCTTAATAAAAAAACAGGATGGGATATTCCTATTCATGTCGATGGAGCGAGTGGTGGTTTCATTACACCGTTTATACAACCTGAAATCGAATGGGATTTCCGATTGAAGTGGGTAAAATCCATAAATGCGTCCGGGCATAAATATGGTTTGGTGTATCCCGGTGTTGGTTGGGTAGTCTGGCGTGATAAAAAAGAATTACCAGAAGACCTCATCTTTTATGTTAATTATCTCGGTGGTGAGATACCCACATTCGCTCTCAACTTCTCACGACCCGGTAGTCAAATTGTTGCACAGTATTATAATTTTCTGAGGTTAGGTAAGGAAGGGTATAAACGAATTCAACAATCCAGCCAGGATGTAGCATTGTACCTATCTGGTGAAATTGCAAAATTGGGTCCATTCGAATTGATTACAGATGGCAGTGATATTCCGGTTTTTTGCTGGAAGTTAAAGGAAGAGACTAATTTTTCTTTATTTGATATGGCTGATGGCTTACGCGACCGCGGATGGTTAGTTCCAGCTTATAGTATGCCGAAGAATCGTGAAGACCTCGTTGTTCAGCGTGTTGTTGTGAAAGAAGGATTCAGTCATGATATGGCGAATTTATTACTTAATAGTATGAGAAGACATCTAAAGGATTATGCATCACAGCCTGAACGTAAACCAAAGAAAACAGGTAAACATTTTCATCATCATCATTAAGTCATAGAAAAAGTGGTATTTTAATAATGACTCTGTTTTATAGAATAAGTATTGCAGAGTCATTTTTTTTGATAGTTTATATATTCATTCGAAATCTGAAACTAAGCTTAACATAATAACGTAGTCTGGTTTATATAAGCGAAACTTCATTATAATTTAAAGTAGCATTCGAAAATCAAATTATGAAAACCATTATTCTTCTTTGTACATTAGTGTTCGTTATTAGCAATCAGGTCTTTTCTGATATACCCGATAAACCAAGGAACCGACACAGCATCGGTATAAAGTTTTCCTTTTTAAAAAATGCAAAATCAGAAGTAGAGGTTGGAATTTGTGGTGATGTTAAAGCAAGCAATGAAGGATTGGGAGGAAAAATTGCTTATAATTATCTTTTTGATGATGAGTTTGCTATTAATGTAAGTGCAGGTTTACTTTCTTCGAGTGTAACAGTTTCAGCAACGGAAACCAGTACCAGTTCTATAATACCGATTATGTTTGGTATAAAATATTTATTAATCAGTTATTCAAATGAAAAACCTGTTAAACCCTATTTAACTGGCGCAGCAGGTTTGTTGATCGGTTCTAAGACAGAAACAAGTGTTACTACTGTTAGTGCAAGTACAGAGACCGCATTAAATTTATACATAGGTGCCGGGGCAGATTTTGTCTTGGGTAGTCTTGTGAAGCTTAACGCAGATGCAGGTTATAATATAGCTTCGGATTTTTCAGAGCCTGTTGGATCTCGTAAGAATTATAGTGGACCTGAGTTTTCATTTGGAGTAGGTTTTATGTTTTAGGTGTAACGGCTGAGGAGAAACTAAGATAGGTTTTTATTTTATGCTGCTACTTTGTCTCTTTCAAGAATATCTATATACGCCTTTATATCAGCATTTACCGTATAGGTTAAAGCACCTGAAGTACAATTTTCGACAGCCCTTATTATTTCGTCTGTATTTGTATTTCGGTATGATCTTATCCACGGACGGTTCTTTGGATTAAAAAACTTAAAAACATTGTGATATCCGATTTCTTTAAGAACCTTATCGTTTGCACACATCGTTGAATTTAGACATTTCTTTTCTGACCAGTAGACTGTAATTATATCATTTGAGCATTCTTTCACTTTGATACTTTTCTTTTTCTTCCGTGTCGTGATAGGAATAATTAAATAGAAAAAACACTGGCAGGTTAGACTTGTGTATAATAAATAGAAGGAAAGAAAAAATAATATCAGTTCTATCGAGGAGTTTAGCGACTGTGTGAATATAATTCCTAATAGTGAAAATGCTATGATAAATCTGAAAATTCGGTCACGCGTTCCAACATTTTTATACATTTAATAACCTTATTTTTCTTTTTTATTGTGTTAAAGAGCGCTATGATAAAAATATAGGAATTTAATTTATTATCAAAATAAAAATGAAGCAAAACATAGGAGTGGCTATAAGAGGTTATAAAGTAGTTAAGTTATAAAAAAGAGAAAATATTTAATAAGTACTTTGTATGTAATTAATAACATACAGAAAATCAATAGTCTGTACATTACAGAAAAATTAAGTAAGAAAAGAAACAGAGTAAATTAACTTTAAATATTAAATCAAATTTGTGAATTCAAAATTTCCAAAGCTTTTTCCTGTCTTTCGGAAGCTGCAATTGTTAAGCCGATGAATTCTTTACCTTCATTGATATAATCGTATAGCCCTGATTTGAATTCTAATACCCTTTGATGAATTTCTTCCTCTGTGGGTCTGGAAGATTCATGTTCCAAATAGTCAAGAAATCTATTTAAATCTATATAATATTCTTCAATAACATTTCTTGAGCCTAATAACCATGCGGATTGTTTGTACCAGTTATCTACTGCTTCAGGAGAAATATCTTCTGGAGATTCAGTTTCTATAAGGTTGTTCAGTTCTTTTACTACTTTCTTTAATTCAACAACCTTTACCTCCAATTTAGTTTTCAGTGTATCATCTTCGGCAATATTGCTGGATTTCGCAATTATATTTCCGGTATTAATGCAAATGGAAAATGCGATAAGAGATATTGAAATTAAGATACTACGGAAGTTTAATTCTAAAGATTTCATGAGGTAAATACTTTAAATTATTTTAAAGAAAAAAATTAATACTTTTTAAATTTTTTAAAAATAACGATTAAAACATAATAATTCAATTATTATACTTATATAAAAGTTAAATTAATTTCTAATTAAACTGAATACGGTTCTATTATTAATGAGTTGACATGTGATTCGATGATAGGATATTTTAGAGATAGCATGATTGTTCCTCTATAGGGGACAATTATGACTGTCTTTCTAATTAAATAGAACTTACGTGCTTGCAAAATTTTGTATAAGAGGATTTGCAAGCACGCATAAAAAAGCTAAGAAGAAACTTCAGTAAATATTAGAGCTAAGTATTAATCAGCCTTTTTGGGAACGAGTAAATTGTAGAGCCATGCGAAAATAGCTCCACAAATAAGACCATCGACAAATGCCCAAACCAAGCCTATAAGACTTCCTAAAGGTGAAACAGTATAACCTAAATAAACCAATCCGATTATTGTTTTATCTCCTGCCATACCAGGCCAATCTAAGATTATCATCCACCAGGTTAAAATAAACAATGCTAATCCCCATAAAATCCCACACGTTAATGAAAAAGCTTTTATGCTTAATTTCATAAAGGTATCCCCCTTATTTTTGTTTAATAAAAATTTAACAACAAATGCTCGAATTATAAGGCTTCGATTTTCAAATTTATTTTCAAGTTATCAATCAATTCATATAACAAAGTTATGAATTTTTAATGTTTTTTCAAATAGATAAAAAACTATCATATTTTTTAGTCACTTCTTACTTTATATAAGAATTTTATCCTCTCAACATATTTTCTAAAGATATATTGTAAGATTTTTTTCTAAGCATAGTAATTAAAAAAAAGTTATGTTAAATTTGTTTAAATAAAAAATTTATAAGATGAAAAAAATAATAAACTTACTTATTATAATTCTTACTCTTACAGTTGTTCAATTTTCATTTGCAGATGATTTAGAGGTGGTCGAAAAAGGATATTCTGAAAAGAATGAGGATTTAAATTATATAGTTGACGCTAAGTACCCAGCTCTTTCAGGTATGAGCAATGAAGAAGTTCAGTATAAAATAAATACTACTGTTAGTACATACATTATGAAGAATGTAGATGAGTTTAAAAAAGAAATGGTCGGTTGGGATAGTATACGACCAGCTGGCTTGGATTTTTCTAGTTCTTTTGAGTATACATACAATGTTGAGAATCTATCTGATAACATATATAGTCTTCGTTTTAATAATCTTTCTTACTATGTCGGAGCAGCTCATCCAAATACTTTTATATCAGCTATGAACTTTTGTTTGGAATCGGGTGACATAATTACTTTTAAAATGCTGTTCAGACCAGACTCCGATTACTTACAATATATTTCCGATTATTGCATATTCGATCTCAAGAGACAGGGAAGGGAAGGAGATTATGGATTTGAAGATGAGTGGCTTCAAAAAGGTGCTGGACCAGAAAAGAAAAATTTTGAAGTCTTTAACATTACTAAGAAAGGATTACTAATAACTTTTAACAGTTACCAGGTTGGTCCCTACGCTATTGGTCAGCAGACAGTTGTTATTCCCTATAAAGAGATATTGAATATTGTAAACCTTGAAGCTGTTCTGAAACCTTTTTTGAATTAGTTTTTTTAGTAGCGTTTGCTTTCAAAAAGATTTTTCTACTTGTTATCTATCTTTTTGTCGTAAGGTTTGTAATATTTTTTTGATTTTTCAGAATAGAAACCTTTATCCTCATCGATAATAATCTTCCATGAATTTGACTCCCAGTATTTTGGAGTTTCTTGAAGTTCTATAACGGCGGTAGTATCGTTTATATAATTGATGGTGTATTTTCCCTGATAACTATCAATACCGAGCGAATCATCCCACTTAAGATATATTTCTTCATCTCCAAAACCGACGAACTGTTTTTCGGTTCCATCCTGATAAAGAAATACATTACCTTTGAGTTTTAGTTTGTCCATTTGGCAGCTTGAAATAAAAATTAATGATAGAAATACTACTAATAAGATTTTATTCATTGAGTTATGATGTTTTAATATTAAGAAAATTTTTTTGAATAAAATTTTGATTTACATTACCATTCCGCCATCGACACAAATAACCTGACCTGTTATGTAGCTTGACTTTTCTGAAGCAAGGAATGCAACTATACTTGCTATCTCTTCAGGTTTTGATGCACGCTTTAAAGGAATGAAGTCGAGGAAAGCTTTACGCTGCTCATCTGTTAAATTCGCAGTCATTTCCGTTTCCAC
>JADHVP010000134.1 GCA_016783945.1 Ignavibacteria bacterium | reverse complement strand
AATTTTGAATACATTATCTCCAAGTTCTTTAAAATAAAGCCATAAAACCCAAGCTTTCATCACTCAAACGCTGTTTTTCACTGTTTCGAAGCACCTGAACGGGAGTCAGATGATAGTGAAAGTTTGTCAGAAGATGATTTTTGATAGTCAGAGGCTATTTTTTATTAGTCAGAAGCAATAAAACGGCTCTCAGAAGCAATTTTCTTTAGTCAGAAGCTAATAAACCGTTGTCAGAAGCTGTTTTTCATTAGTCAGAAGCTAATAAACCGTTGTCAGAAGCTCTTCATCATTTTGTTCAGAGTCTTCTGACAAGTGACGAAGACCTTCTGAGAAGTGATTAAGACCTTCTGAGGAGTGATTAAGACTTTCTGACAAGTGTCGAAGACCTTCTGAGGAATGATAAAGACTTTCTGACAAGTGATGGGAACCTTCGGAGGAGTAAAATAAGGCTTTTTTGAGCAATTTTAAACCTTTTTAGGAATAGTAAGAGTTTTCTGACAAAAAAAGATGAGTTTCATTAAAAAATATAGAGTTTTCTCTTAATTAACCTGTTTTCATTAATTAAACAAAATTATCATGCCAAAAGAACCAATTCACAGAATCTACAGCTTTTCGGATTCAGCACTAATTCAGTGGATGAGGAAGATGGCTGCTATTCTTCAGTTGTATTTAACGGATTTTGGGACTTATGACCCGATGTTCGATATGGCTTTTGCGATAGCCCTCGAAACCGAGGTTGACGACGCAGAGGCTATTCCGGATGACCCGACTGTACTCGGACAGCAAAAGGCTTACACGGAACAGGTTGCTGCAAATATGATACTGTCACGGGATGTATTTTTGCACATAAAAAGGTTTGTAAAGAAGGCATTTCCTAACAGCCCTGCAAAATGGGATGAGTTTGGATTTTCGAGGTATAAACACGTACGGAATACACAGGATAAGATGATACTCTTCCTTCGTGACCTTCACGTTACGGCTGAAAAATATAAGACAGAACTGATTGCTGTTAATTATACACAGGCGATGATTGACAACATATTAGCGACTCACGGACTGTTGACAGGATCAGACAGCGACCAGGAAGTGAAGAAGGATACTCGAACTGTCGACACTGAAACAAGGATTATTGCTTACAATACACTTTATGAAAAAGGTGCCGATATATGTGATGCAGGTCAGTACCTTTACCGCAACGACCCCGCTAAATATAATATTTTCATAATCCCTGTCGAGAAAGGACATAAGGAAATATATACGGGTACGGTCGGCGGTGGATTAACTGTAACTGTTATAGAAAAAGATTTCACGGGTGATTTTTTAATCGAGTTGACAAACATCGGCACGACAGAACTTATGTTTTGCCTTTCGGCAGCGGAAGGGGAGGCTTGTACTGCGGGTATAACCGTAGCTTCGGGTACGTCTCAAACCGTAAATGCATCCGAGCTTGGCGATGTGTCGTTCACTTTCTTAAACGTAACAAACCTCGACCCCGCAACAGAGGGAAGTTATAGTGTTGCGATGTGAGGGGAATTACTTTTTTAAAATATAAAATAAGATTTTTATGTTTCCAGATGAAATAAATAAAAATCCTATATGGTGTCTTTATGACAATCTGAGTGGAATTACAATTTTAAAACATCCATGGCAAACAGGTTTAAAAGTAAATTGCCCACACTGTAATAAATTGTTAAATTTTGAAAAATATAAGGCATCATGTTGTGGATTTAATTTTGGAATATCTTTTAATGAGGTTCACCAAAAAGAACCTGTAGGTACACACGATAAAACTAGTGGAAGAGGATGGGAGAGTATTCGTCCTTACATCAAATGAAATAGTTAATAAATTTCACATTATCGTTACGATGATGTTTTATTTGTTTTTCATCTTACAAATTGTCATTCCAACGGAAGTTGGAATCCAGTTTTTTAAATTTTGCTGGATTCCTGCTTTCGCAAGAATGACAGCGATGGAGGTTGTAATGAAAGGCATAACACGACAAGGTTAGATCCGCGCTCGGCCTGCCTGCAGCAGGCAGGGAAGTCAATCCATGATATGACAGCACTACCAACGCTATCAAATATAAAAATTAATCTTCCCAATCCCCATTCTGAAATTCTAAATACTACTTACCTGCATAAAAAAAATTACTGTAACTTATAACACTTATCTGAGTATATATAAAATGTAGATTTAAAGATTCGAGAAATTGTAAATTTCATTTCATTTGATTTTTATTTTTCGGATTTTGCTCAATAAACAAATCACAATTATGGAAGAATTCAATTTGCAAGAAACAAATAAAGGAGATATATCAATATTATATCTCGATGGTTTTCTGGATGCCCACACGTCCAGCGAACTTGAAAAAGCTTTCGAGAAATTGATATCGGAAAAAAGACACAACGTAGTAGTGAATTTTCAAAAGCTGTCATATATCAGCAGTGCAGGGCTTGGCGTGTTTATGGCTTACATCGAAACCATGAGGAATAATGCTGGTGATATTAAACTTTGTTCAATGAGCGATAAAATCTACAATGTTTTTGATATGTTAGGGTTCCCGATTTTGTTTGAGATATACAAGGAAGAACAAACAGCTTTAGACAAATTTCATTAATTTAATTTTTTACTGATAACATAGTATCGATTTTGGATGACCAAAATAAAATAGTAATTTCAAGTTCAACAAAATATTTAGCACGCGTACGAAAGTATATCGAAGTAAAAGCTAATGAGACGGGTGCGGATGCCGACACTATTAACCAGATTGTAATGTCAGTTGATGAGGCTTGCACGAATGTAATTAAATACGCTCACCACTATGATACTAATAAAAAAATTAAAATCGAAGTCTTCCATTCAAAAAAACAATTTAAAGTATCGATAACATACGAAGGTTTAGAGTTTGACCCAAACAATGTAGAAAATCCCGACATGGAGGAATACTTTGCGAAATGTAAAGTCGGCGGACTCGGGATACCAATGATGAAAAAGTTTATGAACAAAATTGAATACAAGTGCGGCAGTCCTAATGTCAACTACTTGACCTTGACAAAATCACTTTCGTAACAAGCCCTCAAACCACATTTCAGTTGTAATTTCAATAGAAACTCTTATCTCAGTATACAGCTAATAAAAATAAAGGTATTATTTTCGAAAGGTTTTATCTTTTTGCATAAAAGGTAAGGGCTTAATTCTAATTCGATTAGTCTCAATTATAATAATACTACCTTTATCCAAAGATTCCAGCACTTGACCAGTTAAATTTAATTTTAGCAGTTCAATTTGTTTGAATGGATCTCTTTCAACACCTTTTCTAAAAATGATTGCAGATGGTTTGTTTTTATTCCATTGTGAAAGTAGAAATCCAAAATCAGTATCAGCAGAAATAATAATGCGTTTTTCTTTATATGCTAATTCAAATATCTCGATATCTTTTGCTTTTTGAAGACCTATTTCACGAACATGAAGTGAATCATATCCCATTTTTAGTAATTCTTTTGATACGACTATCGAGATTGCATTGTCAACCAGAAATTTCATTCGATTTTCGTTAATGGAATTTCTTTTTCTCTTACGCTCTCAGCTGCATAGTTCAATGCTTGTACAATGTCTTCTAATTCAAGATCAGGATAGTAATCTAAAATTTTTTCAGATTGAATACCCTGAGCTAGCATTGAAATAATTGTGGCAACAGGAATCCGTAAATTTCTTATGCATGGTTCCCCATTCATTTGTTCTGAAGCGATTGTTATTCTTTCGAACATGACAATATTTTAAATTCTGTGAAAGATTTTTTATCACAATTCAATTTAAATCAATTAGTCAATTAAAAAAATACAATTACATTAACAAAATATATTAGCTTCTATTATTGATACACTAAACTTCTTTTAATAAATTCATCTTCAAATATCTTTGTAGTTATTCATAACAATCCCTCAAACCACATTTCAGTTGTAATTATTATTTATTAAATTACATTCAACCAGTATTATTAAAACTTTAATATGCAGGACAAAGAATCCACACAAAAGCAGCTCGAATTAGATTCTTTAATTGAATTCTCACAACTGATCAACAGCAACCTGAATTTAGAATTCATTCTCGGAAATATATTGTTAAGCATTATGGGAAAAATGCTTATCACAAAAGGTATGGTGCTGATAAATAGAGGAAAAGAAGATTCTTTGAATTATTTCACGGTAGAATCAATGAAGGGAATGGATAATAAATTAATGGGAACTGTTATTAAATGTGATTGTCCGAAGATTCCTGTATTTCGTCGAGACGACCTGGCAGATAATTTAAATTTTTTTGAAGATAATGATATTGAATTTTTCTTTAAGATCTACTTCGGTAATAAACTGATTGGTGTCCTGTGTTTAGGAAAAAAAGTAAACAGTACTGAACTGACTAAACATGAGATCGTATTTATTGAAACTTTACTCAATATTTCCGCATCTTCTATTGAGAATACACTAAGGTTTAATGAAATAAAACACTTAAATGAAAACCTAAATGGGAAACTTCATCAATTAAAATCACTTTTTGAACTTGGTAAAGAGTTTAACTCATATTTTCAGGATAGAGATAAAATAATGAAATTGCTGAGGTATACATTATTAGGTAATTATGGTATTAAAGACCTGCTCATTCTGTCAAAATACAAATCAGATAATTTCTATATACTAAACAAAAATGTTAAAATTTCTCTTGACGAGATAAATACATCTGATTTAATAAAGATAACTCAACCGACAACAATTACAGATAAGCATGAGAATAGTTTCATTAGATTTCTTTCGAAAAAAGGATACGAGCTAATCATTCCAATGCTCAATAATGGGAAAGTAGAAAATCTTGTATGCCTGGGAAGTAAATTGAACAAAACAAAATATTCAGAAAGTGATATTGAATTTCTTGAATCGATTATAAACCTCTCAATAATCTCTATTGAAAACACAATACTCTTTCAAGAATATCTCGATAAACAAAAGATTGAAGATGAATTAAGAATAGCAAGAGAAATACAGGTTGCTTTGTTACCAAAAGAAATTCCTAAAATCAAAAATTACCAGATAGCTGCTGAAAATATTCCCGCTCTGCAGGTTGGGGGTGATTATTTCGATTTAATAAAACTCTCGGAGACCAAACTCGCATTGGTAATAGCGGATGTTTCCGGGAAAGGAACTCCGGCTTCACTGCTTATGGCAAACATACAGTCTGCTGTTCACTCATTCCTAAAATTATATAATGAAGGTGATTTTAATCTATCTGACGTGACTCAAAAGATCAATGAACTGATTTACGAAAATACAGGTCCGGAGAAATTTATTACATTTTTCTGGGGTATTCTCGATAGTGAGGACAATTCTTTTTCGTACGTAAATGCAGGTCACAATCCCCCGTTTCATCTATCTAATGATTCCTTCAGTTTACTTGAGAAAGGTGGTTTAATAATCGGAATAATGAATGAAGGAATAATCTATGAAACCGGAAAAATAAATATTGACAACAATGATATAATCGTTCTTTATACTGATGGGGTTAACGAAGCTTTAAATAAAGATAAGTGTGAATTTGGTGAGGAAAAAATAAAGGAAATAATTTACTCGGCTAAAAACGAAGATGTCAAATATATTTTAGA
>JADHVP010000035.1 GCA_016783945.1 Ignavibacteria bacterium | reverse complement strand
AACTGTAAATAAGAAAATAATAATGGATATTATATATATTCTCATAGAATTGTTGAAAAATAAATTATAATATTGAATTTGCTAATTCAAGGTATATCAAGGTAAGCTTGCAACGGGTAACCGTTTATTTTGAGTCATCTGCCAATTAAAAATTCATATAAACCTGCATGAGCAGCAGGCAGAGATGCTTAGGCAAAAAGAGATAATTTTTTTAGTGCTGTCAGGTTAGGAAGACTTAACATGACTTAAACTTACATATCCTGAAAATTCAACCCTGTGATAGATAGAAAAACATCTTCTCGGGAAATATTTTTATACCAATTTCTTTATTTTAAATTCATATTCTATTAATTAAATTCCTTTGAAAAATTTGTAACCCCTCATGAGAATTCCGCAGGAGAAATTAGAAGAAATTGCACAGGCAAACGATATAATCGATGTCATCTCATCTTATACACCCGTTAAGAAAAGAGGAAAAGCTTTTCTTGCACTGTGTCCTTTTCATCCTGATAAGCACCCATCACTAAATATTTCACAAGAAAAACAGGTTTACCACTGCTTCTCTTGCAAGGCGAGTGGGAATGTTTATAGATTTGTCCAGGAATATGAGAAGATAACATTTTTCGAAGCTGCCGAAAAGCTTGCCATACGTGCGGGAATTGAATTGAACTTAAAACAGACTTCGCCGGACATATCAAACGAAATCTCCCGACTATTTGAAATGAATAAAATTACCGCAAAGTTTTTCAATAATAATCTTAACAACCTCAACGAAAGTGAAGAGGACTTTATTTATGGTTACCTGATCAAGAGAAATATAAAAAATCAAACAACAATAAAATTCGGTATTGGATATGCGAATAAAGAATGGGACAGTTTAACAAATCATTTTAAGGAAGAAAATGTTTTCACGCATGATGAATTAGAAAAGGGAGGACTTTTAGTAAAGAGTGATAAAGATAAGGAAAAATATTACGACAGGTTTAGAGGAAGGTTAATGTTTCCGATATTTAATGAAAACGATAAGGTGGTCGGCTTTGGAGGAAGAAAACTCTACGAGGATGATCCCGGGGGTAAATACATCAACTCACCTGAAACAAAAATATACAACAAAAGCAAAATACTCTACGGATTAAACTTTGCTAAAGAAAGCATTCGCACACAGGATTTTGTTATTCTCGTTGAGGGTTATATGGATGTGATAGCCCTTTCGCAAGCTGGAATCACAAACGTTGTTGCTTCGAGCGGAACCTCACTGACAGAGGAACAGGTGAAGTTGGTATCACGCTACTCAAAAAACGTAGTAATAATATTTGATGCTGATTTAGCGGGAATTAAAGCTGCTAAGAGAGGAATCGAAATTATACTTGAAGCAGGATTAGAACTTAGTGTCGTATCACTTCCCGAAGGAGAAGATCCCGATTCCCTGATAAATAAAAAAGGAAAAGAAGAAATCCAGAAGCTTCTCAATAACAAAAAATCTATAATCAACTTCATCAGTTCACTTTATGAAAAAGAAAACAAGATGAGCACTGTAGACGACAAGACTGAGTTTATCAAAGAAACAATAAGCTACGTCAGCCGTATTCCCAATAAGATAAAAAGAGCCTTTTACATAAAGGAACTTTCATCATTATACAATCTCTATGAATCCGATCTCAGGGATGAACTCAATATAGCAGTTAGTAAATACAGAAAGGAAACTTTTCCAAAGTCATCAGTAGTTATACCCAGGAAAAAATCGTTGAAAGACATAAGATCAGGCAAGCAGCCTTCTCAGGAGGAAATGGACCTTATTGAAATTTTTATAAAGGGAGATGAAGAATCAATTTCATATTTAGAAAACAATCTTGAAACAAGTTTTATCAAAAACATATTGATATTAAAAATAACTGAAATTTTCTTAGACGAGTATATGAACGAAGGAAGAATAGCTGTTTCAAAAGTTTTAAATAATATCGAGGATGAGGAGGTAATATCTTTAATAACCAAAGCCACACTGGATAAACATGAACTGAGTGTTTATGATAAATCGAAGAATAATTTAATCGGGACTCCCCGAAAGAATACGATAGATTATTTAAAATATGCGAAAGATATTATTAAGAAATTTAAAATTAATGAACTTGAAGAAGAAATAAGAGTTCTTGGAAAAGACGAGACAAAAATAAATAAAATCATTGAAATAAAAAAACAAATCAACGAACTATCCAAACCATAACGCAATAGCATTTACGATTTCCCCCTTTTAACCTGACCAACTTTAATTTAATACTGACATTTCTAAAGAGTCGTATCTATGACATGTTTAAAGAGTCATTACAAAAATTCATAAAATTCAGCAGTATTGTTGATATTCTTTATTATTTATGTTAAATTTCTATTGGGCTGTTTATTGTTTATATTTAATTCTGTGAAAGGATTCCATCATCTTATTCACAGTTGGTAATTATAAATACCTTAATTGTAAATTTTGATAAAAGAAAAAATATTTAAAGGCATACCAGCTTCACCAGGAATTACAATTGGCAAAGCATACCTGTATACGAAAAATCAAATAAGGATTAATGTTCAGAATCTCGATGATTCAGAAATTGAAAATGAAATCGAGGAATTCAATAGGGCAATAGAACTGTCCCGAAAAGAACTAAACAAAATATTCACTATCTCGAAAGAGAGGATTGGAGAACAACAATCCAAAATCTTTGATGCACAGATTGAAATTCTAAACGATACGATTTTCATAAACTCTGTAATAGAAAGAATCAGAAAAGAAAAAAGATCAGCCAGCTATATCTTCAATAACGAGATAAATAAGCTTGGGAAAATATTACTATCTGCAAATGATGATTATATGAAAGAAAGATTTGCAGATATAAACGATGTTAAGAACAGGGTTGTACGTAACATGAAAAGAGAAAAGCTTGTTTCAAAAGTCGACGAAGACTCCGTAATTGTTGCCCACGAACTCACCCCGGCAGACACAATCCTTTTTAGCAGAAGAAAAGTTCAGGGTTATGCAACCGACACTGGGGGAATAACCTCACACGCAGCAATAATATCAAGGGCTTTGAGGGTACCCGCTGTTGTTGGTATTAAAGTGATCTCAAAAGCAATTAAAACAGGAGATTCAATTATCATAGATGGTTTCGAGGGTGTTTTCATATTAAATCCTGAAAAAGAGACTATAAAAAAATACAGGAAAAAATTTAACGAATATGCAAAACATGAGAAAAAACTATTAAAAATTATTGATCTGCCTTGCGAAACATTAGACAAAAAGATAATTAGCATAACTGCAAATATTGAGTTCAACGAAGAAGTCGATTTCATTGCGAAATACGGACACTGCGGAATTGGTCTTTACAGGACAGAACACTTATTCATTGAGAAGGGAGACTTCCCCTCCGAGCAAGAACAGATAGAGGAATATGTTCACATCGCCAATCTTACATATCCCAACCCGGTAATTATTCGAACTTTCGATATAGGAGGAGACAAACTCTTACCAAGTTCACTAAAAGAAAGTAATCCTTTTTTAGGGTGGCGAGGTATAAGAATTTGTCTCGACCGTATTCAAATATTCAGGGAACAATTAAAAGCACTGTTACTATCGTCCACAAAAGGAAATATTAAAATAATGCTGCCAATGATATCTTCCTTAGATGAAGTTAAGAAATCAAAAGAAATTTTAAATGAAGTAAAACAAGATTTGGACTCTGGGGGATTAGACTATGATAGGAATATACAGCTGGGAATTATGATCGAAGTCCCGTCAGCCTGCATGCTTGCCGATGAACTTGCTAAAGAGGTGGATTTCTTCAGCATAGGGACAAATGATCTAATTCAATATTTACTTGCTGTTGATAGAGGAAACGAAATGATTTCCAATATGTTCCAGGAATTTCATCCAGCAGTAATCAGGGCTCTTAAAAAAATTATTGACTCAGCACATAAAAATAATATCATAGTTAGTATATGCGGGGAGATGGCA
Source organism: Ignavibacteria bacterium (assembly GCA_016783945.1). Taxonomy (GTDB): domain Bacteria; phylum Bacteroidota; class Ignavibacteria; order Tepidaquicellales; family Tepidaquicellaceae; genus BS750m-G4. The sequence goes on along the minus strand of JADHVP010000035.1, from coordinate 19,810 downwards.
TCAGTACCCGTAGCAACAAGTGTTCTGATTGGTTTAGGTATTGATGAGCTTAGTGTAATTCCTTCAGTCTTACCTGAAATCAAACAAATAATAAGAGTCATTAAAATGTCCGAGGCAGAATCATTAGCAGATTCCTTATTACAATATTCAACTGAAGGAAAAATTAGAAATGAAGTAGTACAGTTTTATGAAAAAAAGATAAAACCCAAATTACCTAATTAGCAATAAACTTTTCAAACAATAAACAGGAGAGACAAATGAATATTCAATCAATAAAAGCAGTTGATAAAGAAAACATGCTTGATGTTTTAGTAAATTTTCCTAACCAGATTAAGGATGCTGTTGAAATCGCAGATAAGGTTAATGTATCGGGAGTTAACAAAGAAGGAATAAAAAACATAGTAATAAACGGTCTCGGTGGATCTGCGATTGGCGGTGACTTAGTAAGAAGTTATACATCTAACGAAATTAAAATTCCTGTATATATAAATAGAAATTACTTTTTACCTTCTTTTGTAGATTCAGACACTCTCATCATTGTTTCAAGCTATTCTGGTAATACTGAAGAAACAGTTTCTGCATATAAAAAGGCGGTTAAAAAGAATTGCAAAATAATTTGTATAAGCAGTGGTGGAACTGTCGAGAAAATCGCGGGAGAGAATCAGCATCTTTTAGTGAAGATTCCAGGCGGTTTGCAGCCGAGATGTGCTTTGGGATACTCATTCTTTACATTATTGATAACACTTTTTAAGTTAGGTTTTATAAAAGATAAAACAGAGGATATAAATGAAGTCATTACCTCACTTGAAAAGAAATCGAAAGTATACATCAAACACGAGTTAGAAAGTAATACAGCAATAAAAATTGCAGAGTCTTTGAAGGGGAACCTTCCAATAATATACTCGTCGGTTGATATACTTGATGTGGTCAACTTGAGGTGGAGAGGTCAAATGTCCGAGAACGCCAAGATCCTTGCTTATGGAAATCTGTATCCTGAAATGAACCATAACGAACTTGTCGGCTGGAAATTAAATGAAAACATTCTTGGAAAAACAGTTGTCATATTTTTAAAAGACGAAGATGATTATGAAAGAATAAAATTGAGAATGGAAATAACAACTGAAATAATTAAAAAGTATGCAACTAAAATAATTAATTTAAATGGTGAGGGGACATGTAGGCTGGCACGAATCTTCGACCTTATTTATTTAGGGGACTGGGTAAGCTATTATCTTGCTATAATGAATAAAATTAATCCTACTCCAGTTGAAGCCATCAACTATCTGAAAAATAAATTAGCTGAAAAATAGCATGAAATATTCTCAAACAATTTTATTTGTTTCCTTTTCCTTATTAGAAGATTTTCGATATTTGTTAGATTAAATTGCATTTATTATATCAATAATTTTATCAATATTTTCAAGTTTTTAAAATCTTAATACGCTAAACTTTTTACAGAAATGCCTGAATGGTTGATCAATCTATTAATTACATTAGGTAAAATTATTGTTGTACAAGGTGTATTATTAACCTGTGTGGCATATACAGTTTATACAGAAAGAAGAGTTTCTGCGTTCGTTCAAAACAGAATCGGACCAAACCGTGTCGGACCTGCTGGTCTCCTTCAGCCGATTGTTGATGCTGTAAAATTATTACTTAAAGAAGATATAGTCCCGGATAAAGCAAACAAGTTTATCCATTCCCTCGCCCCTGCAATTTCGATGATTGTAGCTTTATCAACTTTTGCAGTGATACCTTTTGGTGATAAAATTGTCTTATTTGGAAAAGAAATTACGCTTCAAATTGCGAATGTAAACATTGGTATACTCTACATTCTAGCTTTAGTATCCCTTGGTGTATATGGAATTACATTGAGTGGGTGGTCCTCGAACAACAAATATTCACTTCTTGGAGGTTTAAGGTCCTCCGCACAGATGCTAAGCTATGAGTTGTCGATGGGACTCGCCGTGCTGGGAGTTATTTTAATTAACGGTTCTTTTCAGCTTGATACATTCGTTCAAAATCAATACGATTGGAGATGGAACATTGTGTTTCAACCTGTCGGATTTTTAATTTTTCTTATTGCTGCTTTTGCAGAGACGAACAGAACCCCGTTTGACCTCCCGGAAGCAGAGCAAGAACTTGTTGGCGGATACCATACTGAATACTCAAGCATGAAATTTGCGTTGTTCTTCCTTGCTGAATATGCTAATGTAATTGTATCGTCTGCTATAATTGTTACATTATTTCTCGGCGGTTGGCAGTTTCCGTATCTTCAAACGTTTGGGTTACCTGAATTCTGGGTAAGTATATTGCAAGTTTTAACATTTTGCGTGAAGGTTGCAATGATGGTGTTTTTCTTCATCTGGATTAGATGGACTCTCCCAAGATTTAGATACGACCAGCTTATGAATCTTGGATGGAAAGTTATGCTCCCTATAGCTTTATTGAACTTAATCGTTACAGCCGTAGTTATAGTAGTAATAAAAACATAAACAATAAATAATTTTTAAACTTATAAACATAAAGATTAACAAAAAGTTATGAAAAAAGTACTAATTTTATTTTTATTTCTTTTATTTATTACATCATCGTCAAAAGCTCAAATATATTCTGACTTCACTCTCGAAAATCTTGATGGAGAAGAAGTAACATTGAGCGAACTCCTTGAGAACGGTCCTGTTATGATTTCCTTCTGGGCTTTATGGTGTGTTCCCTGCAAAGAAGAGATGAAGAAAATGAATCCTATCTATAACAAGTACAAAGACCAGGGTTTTGAATATCTTGCAATAAACCAGGATAATCAAAAATCAATAGCAAAGGTTAAATCCTACATCTCGGCAAATGATTATGATTTTACTGTCTTGCTTGATACAGATATGAAAGTTTTTGAAGCTTATGGCAGCAGCGATTTAGGAATCCCATATTCATTATTAATAAATAGTGATAAAGAGATTGTGGCAAAACATCTGGGATATGTAACTGGAGATGAAGTAAAGATTGAAGAAGAGATAATAGAAGTATTGGAAAGTCAAAACGATAAAAATGATCAAGAAGACTCTGATGATCAAGAAGACACTGACGATAAAAAAGATACTGACGATAAAATAAACGGTACAGACAATTAAGCAATTATTCTCATATTAGGCACAAAGATTAACTTTGTGCCTGTACTATATTCATTTTAAATCCTTTACAATAATGAAGTATTTCCTCACGATAATTTTTTTATTAACACTTGTTTCTGTTTCATATTCACAAATTAATCTTGATGTAAAAGCATCTGTAATCAACGAACTACGATACGGAAGTGGATATGAATACATCACGTCTACAAAATCATCGAAAGAGTATTTTGAAAACCTGACAAATGCAAGATTGGATATTAACGATGTAATTTTTGGATTGCGTCTCGAGGTTAGTGATCCCATCGAATATGGAACGGACTTTGTCGGAATAAGAAAAAGATACATCGAATATAAACATAAAACAGGGATTTCTTTAAGGGCAGGAGATTTCTTCGATATTATTTCACGAGGACTTTCGATGAACGTTTTCGAAGACAGGGGTTTAGCCTATGATACAGGAATTGACGGAATCAGGATAATTTATAAGAATAAGTTCGGGAAAAAGAATCCTGTCAAAATCAAAGCCCAGATTATGGGTGGTAATCTTGAATACAACGATTTTCTAAATCCGGACAGAATTGAAAACTATAAAGTCAGAGATGCGAACTTTGAATTCTCTCCACTAAAAAGATTTACCTTTGGAGCTAATTACGTTCATTCAAAGGGTGAGATTCCCTCGGGAGAATTTATTACAAATATCACAGCAGATATTCCCGAAGTATATTTTAATCTTAACTTATCAAATTTTCAGCTTTATACTTCTTATGCCCATAAACATATAAACACTGAGCCCAACACGATATATCCTGCGGAAATCTCAGCGGATGGTGATGGACTTTATTCTTCAGCATCCTATTCATTAGCGGGAATAGGAATTACTCTCGAATATAAGAACTACCGATTCGATTTAACAGCACCCAACAACCGGGACCCCAACCGTCCAACAAAAATGCTTCCCTTCCAAAATCCTCCGACAGCATTAAGAGAGCACACCTCAACACTTATATCAAGAAATCCCCACGTCGTCGACTTTAACGACGAGGTTGGTGGACAGGTCGACATTTTTTATGTTGTCAACGATAAGCTCAGCTTTAATCTCAATGGGGCAATTGCTTCAAGACATTATGAATACCAAGATATTGATACAACAAGTAAAATTGAATATCAAAGAGTAGAAAGAGATGTTAGTTTCATACCATCAATTGATGATGCATTTTCTCCTTTTTGGGAAGTATTTCTTGAATCAGAATATTATGCAACAGATAAATTTTATTCAAAAATAGCAGTCGCAAGACAGAGTAGTATTTTATATAACCAGATTTATCCCCAGGCTTCCGAGAAGATATTTATAACTACGATTCCAACCGAATTCAAATATTCATTCAATAAAGAATATACACTAAAACTTTTATTCGAACAACAATGGATGCATAATTCAATCAGGATTGACCAGAAGGATTATATGAACCAGTTTGTTTCATTAACCTTATCAAAATCTCCTGAATTAAGTGTAACTTTTAATTCTGAATTTACAAATGACGAAGAAGAATCCACGGGAAAGAAGTCCTGGTTTCTTGGAGAGATCTTATATAAGATAAATCAATCAAACTCAGTTACTGTATCTTATGGTTCTGAAAGAGGTGGATTAAGGTGCACGAGTGGTATATGCAGGTATGTGTATCCATTCGAGGGATTTCGAGCAACAATTAAAACACAATTTTAATATCATATTCAAAGTCTAAATAATGAGAAAAGCCAAATATTGTTTCAGCGTATTAATAATAGCTTTATTTTTTTACTCCTGTGAAAGCAATGATGGTATTATCATTCAAGGGATAGTACCCGATTCATCTTCATCGAAAGTTTTAATGGAGCTTTTTACAAACACAAGTTGTATTCCCTGTGTCCAGGCTAATATATATCTTGATAGAATAAGCATCTTATCAGGAGTAACAATCAATGATACTAATGTTATAATAATAAGAATTCATACGACGCTTTTCCCGAACGATCCTTTTTACAGCTTTAACTCTGCGGATAATCTTGCCAGGCAGCAGTATTATGTTACGCCCGGGTTTGCAAATCCAAAAGGATATCTTATGGGAAGTGATTCTACTATAGGAAACTTTAACGAAGCTGTATGGACAGCGGAAATTAATAATAGATTAGCGGAAACAAATTCCTTCGTGATTACCTTCACAGTAACCTACGATTCTTTATCACGTAATGGCACTTTGGATTATGAAATAGGACAGCTATCTGGTTCACAGGTTAACGATCTTGTTCTTCACATTGCAGTAACAGAAAACGACCTGTTTTACAATGCACCAAATGGCGAAACACATTTTGAAAACACTTTGAGAGATCTTATCACACCAGGGAATGGGGAAAACATAACAATAAATCCGGGACAGTCTTCAACCTTCAGCAAGAATTTCACCTTGATGAATGGCATCGATCATAAACACGCCCATATTATTTTGTTTATACAGAGTGTTTCAAGTAAAGAGGTATTTGCAGTTGAAAAGAAACCGTTAGAGTAAGCATTTATAAGAACGTTTGTACTATGACTTTTTAGAAGTCATCTTTATTTAATCAATTGCTTTGTAATAAATAAGTTTTAATGAAAGATTTTCCACTTCTATTAAATATTTTTCTCTTAATATTATTCCTCCTAATTTTCGGGCAGAGCACGTCTTATTCACAGACAGATACCACTGATGTTATTGGTGACACAACCGATTTAAATGACAATGCCCAGGAAGAAATTCTTCTTGAGAACGTTCTCGAAGATATTGAGGATTCAAAACTCCTTGATTATTTAGAGAACCTCAAAAAAAATCCCTATGACTTAAATAAAGTTACACAGGATGAACTTGAAACCATTCCATTTTTAAATGCGGTTTTTGCAAAAAGAATAATTGACTACAGGAAAAAGAGTAAATATTTTAATTCAAAACGTGAATTATTAAAGATTAATGGTATTACCGATGATCTGTATGACAACATTAAGGTTTTTCTTGTTGTAAGACGCTCAAAAACTGATTATGTTAAAGATGAATCAGGAAAAATAAAACCTGTCAATAAAAAGGGCAAACCGAGTCTAATAAAAGATCTAAATATCAGATACAGATCTCGTTTCCTTCAGGACCTACAACCGAGGAAGGGATATCTGAATGGAAATTATGCAGGCTCAAGAGCAAAAATATACAACCAGTTAAACTTCAGACTTTCAAAAATCAATTACCAGCTTGAGGGTAATTTCACAATTGAGAAAGATCCCGGTGAAACATCTCTCACTGACTTTAAATCTGGTTTTTTAATGATAAAGAATTTCAATTTTATAAAGAAAGGAGTAGTTGGAGATTATACGCTTGATTTCGGACAGGGAATAGGTACATGGAGTTCGTTTGGTTTTTCAAAGGGTAATGTTGCTGTAAATTCCATTAAGAGAAAAGGCAAAGGGATAAACCGTTACTCCTCAGTGGACGAAAGTCAATTTTTCAGGGGAGCAGCAACTCAGGTAGATTTTAAAAATTTCGATATAAGTTTATTTTATTCGGATAATTATTTAGATGCTACTATCGATACGACTTTTGACGAAGCATCAGGCTTTTACACTACCGGTTTTCATCGCACAATAACAGAATTAGTAAAAGAAAACTCGATTAAAGAAAAATTATTCGGTGGAAGAATTGGTTATACAAAGGACTTCTTGAAGTTAGGAGTTACTTACTGGAATTCAAGATTTTCAAAACCTTTCATCCCTGATGAGGATAAGGAGCTATACAATTTCACCGGTGATAAGGCAAATATGCTGAGTTTTGATTATGACTATATTTTTGAAAACATGAATTTGTACGGAGAAGTAGCACGTTCCCAGAATGGTGCAGTTGCAACCCTTAACTCTTTACAAATAACATTTTTTAAAATATCTGACCTTGTATTCTCTTATAGAAATTATTCGAAAGATTTTATTCCTCTCCATTCAAATGCATTTGGTGAAAGGAGTGGAAATACTCAAAATGAAACAGGATTTTATTCCGGAATAACTCTAAGACCTTTGAAAGGCTTAATAATCAATGCCTACTATGACCAATTTAAGTTTCCATACAGGTCATACTTTGATCCCGTATCCATACAGGGAAACGATTTACTAACCTATGTTGAATGGAAACTATCAAGAGATTTAAATTTTTATTTAAGATATAAGAATGAAAACAAAGGGGACACAAGAACAGTATTAGATGAATTTGGCAGAGAGGTAAAAAAAATAGACAACAGAAGCCAATTGAATGTAAGAACCGGATTAATATATGAAATTTCTAAAACGATCCGTGTAAGGTCAAGATTTGAATATGTATATGTGAGCTACGATTTGTTTGGTGGTAACAATAAAGGTTTATTGTTCTATTCAGACCTTAGGTTTATTCCATTAACAGGTTTAACAATCGATACAAGAATTATATTTTTCGATACGGATTCCTATGACAGCAGAATATATGAATTTGAGAACGAAATAAGGGGTGTACTAACAAACCTTGCTATGTTTGACAAAGGAACACGATGGTACTTACTTCTAAGATATAAACCATTTCCATTTATAGAAATCTCAGGGAAATATGCTGAAACTTATATCGACGGGGCGAAATCAATTGGGAGTGGAAATGATGAAATAGAGGGGGATATAAATAACAGGTTAAATATTGGTCTTGAGATTTTGTTTTAAGAAAGGTGGGCTTCTTTCTGGATACACTTTCCCCAAAAGTTACACTATTCCAATAATCGTTCTGAACTATTAAGTAGTTTAGTCTTCTCTGCTAAAAAGTTTATTTGTCATCATAATACCAATTCTTCCGGGTAAAAACACTTTTTCAGGTCCATCTTGAAAAATGTAATTGACTTGTGTTTCGGCATAAAGATACAGTCTGTTTTTCGATAACCTGAAATTTATTCCCACACCAAAGCTTGCACCTAACCTTGGCTTAAATTCTTTTGTAACATCAACGAGATAACCTCCACCACCAATATAAGCATAGGGATTAATAGCTAATTCTTTCAAACTATAGATCATTAATTCAGATTTTAAGGCTAACAATGAAAAGGTAGATCCACCTGTTTCCGAAGGAAAATTGTTATATTGAAAATCCAAACGAAGTGCTAAATCCCTATGGAACTCATATGCCCCAGCAAAGTTAATATTGTATCCAGAAAGGTTAGTCCTTCTAAAATCGGGTTCTGCTGCCGGGACAGTATAACCTATAGACATAAAGAAAAATATTCTTGATTTTTTATCGAATGGAATTTCTAAGGTTTCCCTTGTGATTTTTTTTATCGCTATTTTTTTTACAAGGTATGTATTTCCACCTAACGTTTTTATTGTAACCGACACATTTTTTACTCGTTCAATTATCGTTCCCTTAAGAACTGAGCCATTTCGTAAATGTATTACATCAACTACTTCTTGAGAATGGGAATCTGTGATTAAAATGAAAACAAAAATAATTGGAAGTAAGATTTTCATTATGTGAATTTCGGGTTCGAGTTTTGTAATTAAGAAATCAGATTTTATTAAATATAATAAAAATACTACACTTTGTCAAAAAACAAAATAGTATAACTATATTATTCCTAAATTAACTTGTAGAGATAATAGCAGAATACGTCCACTATATAAAAACTTTTAAAAGTGGTATATTTTTTCAAACAAAGGTGAATAATAGTAGTTATTTACAATAAATAACGGAAAATCGCATAATCAAGTATTACTGGCTAATGTTTATACTTTCGAAATATCCTATTAAAAAATACGAATTTGCATTCGCAGCTCCTTGTGCTCTTCCTTTTGCCTGTGTGTAGAGTTCGCTAAAATAATAACTTGTATTAATATTTGCATCAACAAAGTTTTCATAGAATGGTCTAAGAGACGGAAATATTATATCTCCCTCAGCAGTATCTATTGTAAGTCCGGGCAAAAAATCAAAGATACCATCAGGGGCTGGATTTTGAGTATTACCTGTATATCTGTCAAGATTTGTTATTGTCATAATACTTTTTGGGTTTCCAAAATTATCAGGGATGTCTTTTACCAAAACACCTGATGAGTCATAATAAATGTTAAATACAAAACCCTCTTCAAAAATTGATTTAGTAAGCAATCTATAAACATTCTTTAGTTTTAATTCCCAGGCTAACGGTGCTTCATCTGGATTTTGGTTTTCTGTTTTGAACATCTTAAGCAAGAGTGTATCAGATTCATTAGATTCGTGACTACTTATACCATACTTTTTTCCATCGTTTGTCTTATAGGTAATTCCAGCTCTTGAGTTTTCAGGAATTTCAATTTTAAGACCTATCATACCCGCATAAGAATAAATGTAAAATTCATCCGGATGAAGCTTCCTGAAACATCCGAAAAATCTAATCCCGGGAATTTGAGTAGTGTTTATCAGTGTGTCACTGTAGCCTCCCGCAGGTTCTTCATACAACATAGTTAACGCTACCCCTATTCTTTTATCCTGAAGTGTATCTTCTGTCTGCACCCAGATTTCGAAAGTTGAATCGCTGCTTAGAATCTGATTATCGTAAGTAGACTGCAAGTAGGTTCCTGAAGTATTGTTCATAAAATCAACAAAACTTGATTTATAAAGAGTATCAGGAATGAAATGATAATCGGAATAGTCTAAAGCACTTAAATTAAAATAAGTAGTTTCAGTAAATACTAAACTATCTTTACATGCAATAATGTTAAATGCAAAATAGGAAAAACATAATATGGCAATATGTGAAAATATAATCTTCTTTAAGATGTTCATTGAATTAGCTTTTTTTATTTCTTTAAATTAAATATAACTTATGATTAATAAATTGATTATTTTTCAGTATAGTATAAATGTAGCTATGATAAAATGAGGTTTTGTTTCGAAATTTTTTTGAAATTATTTATATCACAAGTGAAGCGAAAAATATTATTCAAATATATTGTTTTAAACATAAGCAACAAAGGGAAATCATAATACATTGACGCTATTGTGAATAACACAGCTAAGCATATTATAAAATTCTTAATAACACTCTTACTCCTTTTTCTATTACCTCAATGTGATCACAGGCAAGCGGACGAACACCACGAACATGTAATTGATACTGTATCAGTTCAAGAAAAGGATTCATTGATTTGGGATTACAATCCTGCAAATGAATGGTTAAGTTCCATCCCCTCCGAACAAGGAATGGATTCCACAATGTTAGTTAGCGCGCACAAGTATATCCAAAATAAATCTGGTTACCATAGTTTTTTAGTTATTAAAAATGGATGTTTGGTTTTCGAAAAATATTATTCAGGATTTGACAAAGAAAGACTCAACAACTTGAAATCTGCAACAAAAAGCATTACATCAATACTAATTGGCATTGCACTCAAGAAAAATTTAATAAGAGGTATAAATCAACCATTAGAAAATATCTTTCCGGAATATTTTACAAAAGAGACCGATTCCTTCAAAAGGAAAATACTCCTTAGACATCTTTTAACAATGACCGCAGGATTGAAATGGAATAACTTCGGTGGTTCAATAAGAAATAGTTGGTGGAACCATAAAGATAATCCTCACAAATATGCTATTAATGAACCTAAATTAATTCATACCCCGGGGGAAGTTTTCAATTATAATTCTGCTCTCTCTCACTTATTAGGTGCTATCATCGTAAAGAAATCTGGTATAACCTTGTTAGAATTTGCAAAGATAAATTTATTTAACCCACTTGGTATCTCGCAAATAAAATGGAGTACAGATAACACCGGGCTTCACCGGGGGCATTCAGAATTGTGGATGTCATCACGTGATATGGCAAAGATCGGGTATCTTTATCTTAGCAATGGTTACTGGTACAATAAGCAAATTGTTTCAAAGAGGTGGGTGCGGGAATCCCTTGAACCTTACATAGATGGTACAGGTGTTTGGGCAAAGTATGGGAGTTATGGCTATCAGTGGTGGTCAAGGATTATAAAAGGCACCCCTGTTTATTTTGCTGCTGGATACGGAGGGCAATTTATTTTTATCATACCTAAACATGATATTGTTGTTGTAACCACCACTAAATGGTACATCAGAGGAAATTCATTTACGCCAATTGATATCGTTCGTAATTATATTATTCCTTCAATAAAATAAGTATGTACCTTATATTAACTTTTTTGATTTTCATTTTCGCGGTGATAACATTATATTAAATTTATAAAATTATATCTTTCGGAGCATTGAATTTTATTCTTATGAAAAGCATATATAAATTATTTATTATACTTCTTGTGGTTGCTCTTTCTTATGCCTGCGGAAGTAAAAAAGATTCAAGTTTAGGAGTTAAAGAAAACAGATCTACCCGTGCAAATGATACTGATGAGGTCAGTATCGATTTTAAGACAATAGAGTTATTTAAAAGTTATACGAGTGAATCTTCAAAGTCAGACGACAGCACGTATATAACACTTCAGTATGTAGAAATGGTTAGTGGTCCAAATAAAAATAAAATTAATTCTTTTATTCGAAATGAATTAATTCAAAACACCTACACTGTGGGTAGTACTGAATACAAAACTTTAAACGACATCTTAGATAATTTCATTGATGATTATAAGATGTTTAATGCTGAATACCCAGACTATCCACAAAATTGGTTTTATGAAATAAATGCAAGTGCAAAATTTTATACACAGAAAATACTTTGCCTGGAATTTTCACAAGGGGGATATACTGGTGGTGCACATGGTCACGATTATGTGCAATATATCGATGTTAATTTAGAGAATGCAAATATATTAAAACTCGATGATCTCTTAGTAAAAGATTTCGAGACAAAGCTGAATAAATTAATTGACATGAAATTTAGGGAGGTGAAAGGTTTGCTACCGACAGACGACTTAGAACAGGGTGGATTGTTTGAGAATAAAATTGCTTATAATGATAATTTTGCTGTTTTAAAAGACGGATTGTTATTCTATTATAACAATTATGAAATAGCCCCATATGCTGCTGGACCAACCGAACTTTTAATTACTTATGACGAACTTAGGAAATTAATACCTAAAAACAGCTTACTGAAGTAAAAAAATAAAAAGCTTTTACGCTTTCTTAAACTCCTTTAGCAATAAGAACAGCGATCGAGCGTGGTATGGTTTTATAATTAGATTGTTCCTCAAGTTTTATCTCCTTTCCTGACTCAGTAATATCATCCGGGGATAGCATTCCCGTATCTGCTTTTCTGAACCATTTCTTTCCATTCTCTAATTTTGGTAGATCAAAAGAATGTTCTTCCCAATGTACGTTAATTATAAGGAAAACATCTTCAGAACCGTCTCCAGATTTTAAGCGTTTTGCGAGAGTATAAGAGTCATGGGTCCAATCAGGCTGATTTAAAATTAACCCGTGCCAGCTAACCATCTTTCGTATGTCTTCATACTTCTCACATTTTATTATCGAATTATTTTTACGAAATTCAATTAACAATTTAAAGAACCGGTGTAGTGAAGAATACCTATCAAGATATTCCCAGTTAATCCAACCGATATCATTATCCTGACAATAAGCATTATTGTTTCCTTTTTGTGTTCGTCCCATTTCGTCACCCGCTAATATCATTGGTACTCCTTGAGACATTAGTAATAGAACAGCGAAATTTTTAATTTGACGTTGTCTCAGTGTATTTACCTCTCCTGATTCGGTTTCTCCTTCGTAACCACAATTCCAGCTATAATTATCATTTGCACCATCTACGTTGCTTTCCCCATTTGCTTCATTATGCTTATCATTATATGAAACAAGGTCTGAAAGTGTAAATCCATCGTGGCATGTAACGAAGTTAATACTGTGACAGGAAGCTCTTCCGCTTGCTTCGTACAAATCCGGACTACCAACAAGTCGTTTAGCAATGTCCATATTCTTCCCCTGGTCACTTTTTATAAATTGTCTAATATCATTTCTAAATTTACCATTCCATTCAGACCAGCGTTCCCAAGCCGGGAATGTTCCAACCTGATATAATCCTGCAGCATCCCATGCTTCTGCTATCAGCTTTGTGTCTGCAAGAATAGGGTCCGCTGCTATCCTTTCCAAAAGCGGGGGATTTGATAAAACACCTCCATCCCGACCCCTTCCGAGTATTGCTGCTAAATCAAAACGAAAACCGTCAACATGCATTTCAGTTACCCAGTAGCGTAAACAATCAAGTATTAAATCACGTACTACCGGGTGATTACAGTTCATAGTGTTCCCAACCCCAGAATAATTGTAGTATTCCCCTGTTTCATTATTGATCAGGTAATATATTGAATTATCTAATGCCCGATATGAAAATGTTGTACCAAGCTCATTACCTTCAGCTGTATGGTTAAAAACAATATCAAGAATCACCTCAATGCCAGCTGAATGCAAAGCTTTAACCATTTCTTTGAATTCTCTGACTTGATTCCCGTTCTTTCCGTCAGTTGCATAGGCAGCTTTAGGTGCAAAAAAGTCAATACTGTTGTAGCCCCAATAATTAAGAAGCTTTTCACCTGTCATAGGGTTAGTTCTATTGGTTTCTGATTCGTAGAATTCATTTACAGGTAGAAGCTCTATTGCTGTAACACCAAGGTCTTTTAGGTATGGTATTTTTTCTATTAGTCCCAAGAAAGTACCGGGATTATTTACCATCGAGGACAAATGCTTTGTGAAACCCCTAACATGTAGTTCATAAATTATTGTTTCCGAATATGGAATATTAAGGGGTTGGTCAAATTCCCAATCAAAGTCATTTTCAACTACCAAAGAACGATGTTTAAATGTAATATCATCAGTTTTCTTTTCCCCTTTTCTTTGATAAACTATGTTCCATTCAGAAGCACCGGAAAGGGCTTTGGAGTAAGGATCAATTAAAACAATGTCAGGATTAAATCTATGAATATGATTCGCCGGTCCATCAACTCGGTATCCATATCTAATACCGGGATCCAGTCCCTGAATAAAAGCATGCCATATATTTCCCGTCCTGTTGTATCTTGGATCAAATGGGAACTCAACAATGGATTCATCTATTCTTGTTGCAAAGAGTACCAGGCTAACAGCAGTTGCGTGTTCTGAAAATAACGCAAAGTTTATTCCGTCACGTTTTAGACTGGCGCCCAAGGGTACCGGTGTTCCTCTGGAAATATCAAACTCTGTACTGATTTTTTTAATTAATAAATCCTGATTTTTTTTTAATTCTTTATCCATTTATCGTTTTAAAAACGAGTATAGTTGAAAATTTCTTATAACACCACAGTAACTATTATAACAGTTATTGTCATTATTACAAATTGTGTAATCCAAACCCTTTTAAAAGCTGACCTTGAAAAATTTTTTCCAACGAGTCTCTTGTATAGTTTGATGTTTCCGTGTAACCACGGTAATTCTTTGGGAAGGGGTCTATCAAAATAAAACCAGTCCCAAATATAATAAAATATATCTTCAGTGTACCAGGCGATAAGCCCCAACAAAACAGCCCAGTGGATAAAGTATGCACAGGCAATAAAAAATACCACATAGATTAATACACATATAATAACCCATTGGGGAAACCTAAATATCGGATTTATTTCCGAATAGAGTTTTTTTTCTTGTCTTAATTTTTCTTTAGCCCCTTTTTCCAATAATAAGAAATCAAAAGTACCAGATATAAAGTAACCCAGCAAAATTAAACTGAAAACAGTAAAGAACAGCATTGTATTATTTTAGCATTTTAAAATTATGAAGAAAACAAGTTCAAAACTTAAGAGATATTACTGTAGAAACTAAACATCTCTCTTTTTAGTTAACAGAACCCTTATGCTTAATAAGATTTATAAATATTGCTTTTAGTAACCTTGTATAATATAAAAACTTCTCACTACTTTTCCAGTAGGCTTCTGAGCCCTTAGTAAATCCAAAAGTTAAAGAATTTTTTAATGAAACAACACCTTCGTTACCCGCATAATACGTTCTTCCTTTTCCAACAAATTTTGCAACATGTGCATCACTGCTTCCGGTAACGGCTACGTTTATATGCTTTTTGTTCATTGATTCAATTGCCGCAATATTATATTTAACACCTCTGCCGGGAACGGCGTTAGTACATTCAATTGCATCGAAATTAATATCTTGAATTAAATCCCCGCAGCCAAGTTTGATTGATAGCACCTTCTCTATTAATTTCGGCGTATAAGGATGGTGAGCTATTGCAACCCCGCCTGCTTCGTGAATCAATTTCACTGTTTCTTTTGCACTTAAATCCTTTGGAAATTTTTTCATAACAAACAAAGCACCAATATGTCCATCTCTTGAAGAAACTTCTGTACCAGGAACAACGGCAAGAGGCAGTCTTCGTTCATGAATCCTCCTGCGAGCTTCAAACGCTCCCTCTATTTCATCATGGTCGGTAATAGCAATTGCATCCAATCTTAAACAGATTGCTTGCTCTAGCACTTTATCTAAATAGTCGCCATCGGACCATTGAGTATGTACGTGTAAGTCTGCTACGTTTTGTAATATAACACTTTCTTTATCCCTTATACCAATTAAATTAAGTCTTGGTAGGTAATAGCGTTCATAATCTGTAGGGGTCCAGGTACTGAGACTTTCAACTTTTGATAAATCTTTTAATGGATTTTCCTCATATGGTTTTAACTCGTCGAAATCCTTAGATATTTGTGCTAATTCTTTATCATCCCGTTTCATAATGGCTTCCTTTTCATAGAATGTTATTTAACCTTTTTATTAGTACTTATTCCATCCAGCTTGTTCTGTCAAGGCTTCTGTATTGAATAGCTTCACTTATATGAGCGGGTAAAATATGTTTCTCTCCAGCTAAATCGGCAATTGTTCTGCTCACCTTCAGAATCCTGTCATAAGCTCTTGCCGATAAGCCAAGTCTTGTAATTGCCATTTTCATTAAGTCTTCACAATCAGAATCTATGGAGCAAAACTCCTTTATTTCTTTAGTCGTCATATTTGCATTTGAATATATTCCTTGTTTTTCTTCGAACCTCGTTAATTGGATTTTTCTTGCTTTAACAACTCTTTGTTTAATTGTTTTGGAGTTCTCTGCATCGGTCTTACTAGAGAGGTCCTTGTAATCCACAGGATTTACATGAACATGTATGTCTATCCTGTCTAATATTGGTCCTGATATTTTTGATAAATATTTTTGTATTTCATAATCAGAATACATCTCGGTTTCTTTTAGTGTCCCGGCAGGTGTTGGATTCATTGCTGCCACAAGCATAAAATTACAAGGATACTTTACGGTAATCTTCGAGCGGGAAATTGTGACTTCCCTATCTTCGAGCGGTTGTCTCATAACTTCGAGTACATTCTTCTTAAACTCTGTCATTTCATCAAGAAACAATACACCATTGTGAGCAAAAGATATTTCACCCGGCTTTGCATTTGGTCCCCCTCCTACAATTGCAACGTCACTCGCTGTATGATGCGGTGAACGAAATGGTCTCGTAGAGATAATGGAAATATCTGAGGGTAATAAACCTGCAATTGAATGTATCTTCGTTGTTTCAAGAGCCTCTTCTAATGTCAAAGAAGGCATTATGGTTGGGAGACGCTTGGCAAGCATTGTTTTTCCAGACCCCGGTAGCCCAATCATTATGATATTGTGTCCCCCGGCAGCAGCAACCTCCATAGCTCTCTTTACTTCTGCCTGTCCTTTCACATCAGCAAAATCAACCAAGTAATTGAGGTGTTGTTCAAATATTTCTTTAGCGTTTATGCTGAAAGGATTGGGAGTGATATCTCCATTAAGAAAATCCACCACTTCACGAATTGTTTCGAAAGGATATACTTCAATTCCCTCGACTATCGCTGCTTCGTTTGCGTTATCAACAGGCAGAATAATTCCTTTGAAATCATTTTTCTTTGCTTCGAGCGTTATTGGTAAAACGCCCGGAACACACCTCAACCTGCCATCAAGCGATAGCTCGCCCACGAACAAATAATCTTTTAACTTCTGGGGAGATACCTGGTTAGTCTCTGTTATTATACCGATGGCAATAGGGAGATCAAATCCAGAACCCTCTTTTCTAACATCAGCAGGTGCGAGGTTGATAGTGATTCGTTTAATAGAAGGGAAGAAAAACTCGGAGTTTTTTATTGCAGCGGAAACTCTTTCTCTCGATTCTTTAACAGCGTTATCGGGTAGTCCAACTATAGAAAAGCTATGCAATCCTTTTTCTATGTGTGTTTCCACCCTTATTATATAAGCATCGACCCCGTATGTTGCTGATGTAAATATTTCTGAAACCATAGAAATATATAAAATGTAAAATCCAAAAATATATATATTAATTTTTTTTCTTAAATACCATTCCAATAGGTACACCAAGAAAACTAAAATGCTCCCTGATTTTCTTTTCCAGAAATCTTTTGTAATTATCCCTTAAAAGTTTCGGTTCGTTTACGAAAAATGCAAACACCGGAGGAGCGGACTTCAACTGAGTAATATAATTGATTTTAATACTTCGTCCCCGAACTGATGCCGGGGGTGTGATTTTAATTTCATTTAAGAGAACCTCGTTCAAAACACTTGTTTTTATGATTTTCTTTCGTTCAACATATATTATTTTGGATTCCTCAATAACCTTATGAATTCTCTGCTTTGTTAATGCTGAAATGAATATAAATTTAAGAAAAGTATAGCTTTTTAAATGCTCGGTTATCTTCTGTTTAAATATTTTTGATGTTTTGGTATCCCTGTCAATAAGGTCCCATTTGTTCAGGACAATCAGCAAACCTTTCTTATATTTTATTACGTCCTCAATTATTCTTACATCCGATTTATCTAATTTAAAAACAGCAAGCTTTAAATCAGATGACTTACTCATTGTTTCAACCAACAACGTAGCGTCAATTACAAGTACCGCAACATCACATCGTTGAATAGCTTTGTAAGTTCTGACAGAAGAAAAGAATTCAAGTGCTTCACTTTTTCTTATCTTACTCTTTCTTCTTAATCCAGCGGTATCAATCAACACTATGTCTTCTCCATAATACTTAATAACCGAGTCAATTGAATCTCTTGTTGTTCCCGGAATGTCAGTAACGATATTCCTATCCTCGTTAAGAATAGCATTAACGATAGATGATTTTCCCGTGTTAGGTCTGCCGATGATTGCGAATTTAATTCTTGTGTCTTCTTTTTCCTCTGAAGCACTAAAATCCTTCGTTAGAATGTCCAGAAGGTCCCCAACGTTTCTTCCGGAAAGAGCAGAAATCATCACAGGATCACCAAGCCCTAAGGAATAAAAATCTAATGAATTAATATCCTTCTCATTATTGTCGACTTTATTTGCCACCAGAACAACTTCTTTATCACCACCATATTTTCTTAATAAGTTTGCGATTTCCTTATCAAAAGGATGAATACCATTTAATGCATCAACTGCGAACAAAATCTTATCTGCTTCCTCTACTGCTATCATAATTTGTTCGCGAATTGCTTTATCAAACTTCTCGTCTGAGTCAGGTATGAACCCTCCAGTATCTATTAAGAAAAACTTCTTACCCGTCCACTCTGCTTCTTCGTAATTTCTATCTCTTGTGACGCCGCTTATTTGATGAACAATTGCAATCCTTTTCCCAACTATACGGTTGAATAAAGTAGACTTACCCACATTTGGTCTGCCGACTATTACAACAACGTTTCTCATTATAAATTTATACTTAAGCTAATATCGGCAAATATATTTAAAAGAAGTATTAACATACATTCACAAACTAAGACCCTTGTTAACATATAAATTTGTTTGTAAATATATTATTTTTGAAATTTGACAAATAACTTAGTAAGAATTTTAGTGAGAAGAAAATTTAATGATTTATCTTATAATTAAGAAATGATAACCTATATTCTGTTCGTTGTTGGATTTATAATTTTAATAAAGGGTGCTGACTTACTTGTAGACGGCTCTTCGTCAATCGCCAGAAAGTTCCAAGTATCAAACTTAGTAATTGGGTTAACTCTTGTTTCTTTTGGTACGTCTGCTCCCGAATTAATAATTAACTTAGTTGCAAGCTTTGAAGGAAAACAAGAAATAGCGATTGGAAACATACTCGGCAGTAATATTGCAAACACACTGCTTATTCTGGGTATCTCCGCATTAATTTATCCTTTAGCGGTTCACAAGAGCACTGTATGGAAAGAAATTCCTTATAGTGTTCTTGCTGTTTTAGTTCTTGGTTTCCTAGTCAACGGAGTAATAGTCGGTGGTGAAAGCCAAGCACTGCTGTCAAGGTTTGATGGCTTAATTCTTTTGGTTCTATTTATAGTATTTATATTTTACACATTCTCAATTGCAAAAAAACACAATGAATTAAGTGATGTTCAATATAAAGAATTAGAAGTTTTTCAGTCTGTTGTTTATACTGTCCTTGGAATACTTGGATTAGGATTTGGAGGACCGATGATAGTCAATGGTGCTGTAAAAATTGCACAAAACATTGGAATGAGCGAATCGTTTATTGGTTTAACAATTATAGCTTTGGGAACATCCCTTCCCGAACTGGCAACATCAGCTGTAGCAGCTTATAAAAGAAACACCGACATTGCAATTGGAAATGTTGTGGGTTCAAATATATTCAATGTCTTATGGATACTTGGAATAAGCTCTGTTATTAAACCGT
>JADHVP010000004.1 GCA_016783945.1 Ignavibacteria bacterium | reverse complement strand
TTGTAAATATAAGTAAAGAATATTAGATGCTTTTCGACCCAAAGAAGATAAAGGTTAAAGATTATATGTACAACCTTCCTGAGGAGAGGATTGCCCAATTTCATTTAGAGGATAGGGATAGCTCTAAATTATTGCTTTTCAAGAATGGAGATATCTCGGAGAAAGTCTTCAGGGAGATAGATGAGTATATTCCAAATGATTCGTTAATGATTTTTAATGATACAAAAGTAATACGGGCAAGACTGCATTTCAAAAAGAATACTGGAGCGGTGATTGAAATTTTCTGCCTTGAACCTCACGGAGATAAAAAGGAAATACATAATGCTTTTCAGCGTAAAGGTTCGTGTAAATGGACATGCCTTGTGGGAAATGCAGCAAAATGGAAATCGGGTTCATTAGAAAAAGATTTTAAATACAACAATAAAGTTTTTAAATTAGTTGCCGAAAAAGAGAGAGAAGATTCGGATGAGACTGCCATAAATTTTAATTGGGATTCCGGAGAATTGACATTCACTGAAATATTGAGAGCAACAGGAGAAGTTCCATTACCTCCTTACGTAAAAAGGGATGCAGTTGAAATGGATAAAACAAGATATCAAACTGTATATGCTGTGAACGATGGCTCCGTTGCTGCACCGACTGCCGGATTGCATTTTACTAATGACGTATTAAGCAAACTCAAAAGGAAGAATGTAAAGTTTGGTTATGTGACACTTCACGTTGGTTTGGGAACATTCAGACCGATAAAAGCAGAATCTTTGAAAGACCATGTTATGCATTCCGAATCTATTTTTGTATCACGTGAATTGGTTGAAATGCTTTTAAATAATTCCCGGGAAAAGGTTATTGCAGTTGGGACGACCGTTCTGAGAACTATAGAAAGCCTCTACTGGTTTGGTTTAAAGATTCTTTCCCAGCCAAAGAAGGATTTCGATGAAATTAAAATAAAGCAATGGGATCCTTATTGTTTTGATAAAGATAATCTAAAGTGGACTTATAAAGATTCACTTAGTGCTGTTCTTGATACAATGAAAAAGAAAGGCAGGGATTACTTATACGGTGATACGGAATTAATGATAGTCCCCGGTTATAATTTCCGCATAGCGGATGCGTTAATTACGAACTTCCACATGCCGGGCAGTTCGCTTCTTTTACTTGTCGCTGCGTTCATTGGTAATGAATGGAGAGACGTCTATGAGTTTGCTTTAAAAAATAATTTCCGCTTCTTAAGCTATGGCGACAGCTCTTTGCTTTTTAAAAATTAAAACTAATCATGTCTAAAGAAAAATTATCAAAGATTCCAAAGTTAAATATGTCGGTACTTCCGACTCCCCTGCATAAACTCGAAAACTTATCGAGGGGGCTTTTTGGAAACGTATACTGTAAGAGAGACGACCTTACAGGTTTCGCCTTCGGCGGGAACAAGACTCGCAAGCTCGATTACCTTGTTGCGGATGCTTTAATAAAGAGCAACGATTCATTAATTGCTGTTGGAGCGAACCAATCTAACTTTTGTAGAATGGCATCAGGTGCAGGAGTTGTAAATAATTTCGATGTTCATCTTGTACTCGGCGGAAGTAAACCTGATAAACCGACTGGTAACCTTCTAATAGATTATATGTTCGGGGCTAAGGTTCATCATGTGGAATCGGAAGAGTGGGATGTGTGGGAAGAAAAAGGAAAGGAATTAGAAAAGGAGCTGTCGAAGGCAGGCAGGAAAGCATACTGTATGCCGGTTGGCGGTTCGAATCCTGTCGGGACACTTGGTTATGTGTCAGCTTTTTTTGAAATTCTGGAAGATTGCGAGAGAATGAGCGTTGAATTCGATTATATTGTTCATGCAACGAGTTCTGCCGGTACGCAGGCTGGACTGCTTGTCGGAAGGGCAATGTCAGGGTGGAAAGGCGAAATAATCGGGATGGCTGTTTCAAAGAACAAAGAGCAGTTGACAGAGGAGGTTTACGAATTAGCAATGCAGACAGGAGAGCAATTTGGTGTGAGCATAGACAAAGAGAATGTTATAGTTGATGATTCGTTTATAGGTGAAGCGTATGGAGTTATAACTCCTGATGGTGCAAAAGCTGTGAATCTTTTTGCAAGGAAAGAGGGAATACTTCTCGATTATGTTTACACGGGGAAAGCTGCAGCAGGATTAATAAATTATTCCAGGCGTGGCATATTCACCGACAGGAACAATGTTCTGTTTATACACACTGGGGGTAATATTCATCTTTTTAAATAGTATTTTTTAGCTACAGATCTGCCTGGCAGCAGACAGGTCGGAGCTAATGATATGATAAAACATTATTCAGTAGCCCCGTCATTTATGTCGGAAAAAAAATTGCTAACTCGGTTAGGGCTTTAGCCCACATATCTGCACCGGACATAAGCAGGTTTTGGAAACTCACTATATCATTTTTGAAATATTAAAAAGTTTGTAAGGTTAAAAACAACAAATGAATTATAAATTAAAGCATGCAATAAACATAGCTGTCGAATGCCACTCAGGGCAGAAGGACAGATCAGGAGATCCATACATACAACATCCCTTGCGTATGATGATGAAAATGAAAACAGCAGAAGAAAAAATTACAGCAGTATTGCACGACGTTGTGGAAGATTCTAGTATAACAATTAACGACCTAAGGAAAGAAGGCTTCACAGAAAATATTCTGAAAGCTGTCGATGCTCTAACGAAACGAAAAGGTGAGAGCTATAAGACATCCATTGAAAGGGTGAAGAAGAATCCTCTTGCAGTTAAAGTAAAGATCGCAGACTTAGAAGATAATATGGATATTAGAAGGTTAAAGAGAATAACAGAAGATGACAGAAAAAGGCTGAACAGGTATTTGAAGTATTTTAGAGAGATCAAACAACTTCTATAGCACGAAAAATTTTGAATGGATAAATTATTTGAAGTACCTCATATCAAAATTTAACTCAATAACCGATGGTCATAATTGAATGGTTCTGTATGAACTATTTTGGTTTTGCTTATGTCTTTGTGTAAAGGATTTATAAGAAAATTAAAATCACCCTGAATGATTGCGGAGGGTACCTTTAAAACCAAATTTTCATTTCTAATTATAAAGTCGTCCCCAATTTTTCTGGTTGAAGTATGAAAGGGGAACGAATTCCAATTCGCTGGTAATTTTTTTCTATCAATGCTTTCGATCTTAATTCCGTCTGGAAGATTTATTGTAACCATTGCGTAGTTGTAGGGTAATTGAGAGAGGTTAAGATGAACCGCCAGTTCGAAAGCAGCAAGTGACCTGCTTTCCGAAGTGTATATGATAGGGTATCCTTTACTATTCCACCTCCCGCCGTAATTTCTTGCTCCCTGTCCGGTTAGATCATTACTGAATTTCTCTTTTGATAATCTATAGACCTGCATATTCTACGCTAATATTCCATGCTCGATTCTTCCCAACTCATTGAGCAGCATTTCTATACCAAAAATATGAGATAGAAACTCTTTTGGCTTTTTCTCACCCAAAGCAATGTTCGGTGATTCTAACCATGATATAAAATTTTCTTTATTACCGAATACCTCGTAACCTTTTGAGTATAAAGATGCAATTTTTAGGATTCTCTCGGATATAGGAACAGAGAAAGAATTTTTTTGTCTCTGTATTGACCTCAGGCTGATATGCAAATATTCTGCTATTTCGTTTGCGGTTAGGGAGGTGTTTTCCAGTAAAGCCTGAAACATTTGTTTCTTTATACCATTTTTCGATATTCTAATGAGGTCAAGGTTACTTTCGATAGGTTTTTTTATGTATTTATAACCTCCGAGTATCTCTACGATAGTATTGCTTTCTGACATCTTTTCCATGCTGTGACTTTTGTCTTAAATATAACGACATCTGTCGCATAATACAAGTGGGAAATTTCACTTCCTTACGCCGGGGATGAAACCGCGGTAAGGTCTTGAGTGCTGAACGGTTATGAATGCATCGTCGTCGATCGATTCGATCAGGTTTCTGACTCCTTTTAAATCCCTCCTGCGAATGATAGTCATTAATATAGACATGCCGGCAGAGCTGCCTTCGGCGGGAAGTATTGTTACGCCGAATTTTGACGAACGCAGGGCATCTGCTATCTTGTCTGTGTCGTGTTTTGAGATGACATTTACCTGCGCGTAACCTATTGCGAACTTTTCTTCAAGCGTAATCCCAAGGATGTTGCCAAGACCAAAGCCTGCTGCGTAAGCTATTAGGTTAAACACATTATCAAGGTGCTGGACTACGTAGCTCATTGCGAATATCCAGATGAGGACCTCGACGAAACCGATTGCACCGGCAAGGTATTTCTTAGCCTGTACGATAAGAAGTGTTCTGAATGTACCGAGCGTTACATCCGCTACACGCATTGCCATTATGAGCAGACCGCCTGTGATTAATTCGAGCATGGTACAAAGTTACGGAAATTGATTTTAATATTAAATTGAATCTTGATTTTAAGAATGGTTTCACGCAAAGCCGCAGAGACGCAGGGAAATAATATGCCACTAAGACACAAAGACGCTAAGAAAAAGCTCCGAGAGTTGTAATGGGCTTTGGGAAGATTAACGAATGCTGATTAATCCCACAGGGGCAGGTGAATGTTGATTTTATAAGTGCATATTAAGTGTGTAGGGGTTCAAAATCTTGAACCCTTTTTGTAGATGCATGTTTAATAAATCCACGAGAGACAAGCATATAGCTTATGGAGGCTTTTTTGTTTTGGGATTATGTGATATATTAGAGCAATTCTAATTGGTTATCATTATGTTCATTTTCATTTTTATATAATTGGTAGTTTCGAGGTGAAATATATAATCCTCCATTTGTATTAATAGTATCCGTGATTTCATTTATGCAGGATGTTATATCTTCTAATTGCGTTGTTGAGTAGCGTAAAATATTCCAACCAGATTTATTTAAAAAATTGTCTCTTTCATTATCTCGAATGGCTTTCTCTTTATTAATGTGGTATAAATCGCCATCGCATTCCACGTCAACATTTCTTTCTCTGCAGAATAAAGCAAAATCAAGGAATATATGCTTATGCTGGCTTCCAATATGAAATTGTCTTTCAGCAGCAATCTCGTGTGTTTGAAATTCCTGCCACAATTTATCTTCTAATGGGCTTTCGTGAAACAGGTCGTTTATTTCCCGAGCGTTGATAAATTTTTCTAAAGTGGTCTTTATGAATATTAAGCGTCTTCCTTTTATGCTGATAATTGGTTCTTTGAGTTTATTAATACGGTCTATTATTACTTTATAATATTCGAATTCACTTTTTGGATTTTCTACCTCATCAGGAAATAGTTCTTTTCTCTTTTTAACCTGTATTTCTTTTATCATACCATAGTATCTTATTTTATACTTTTCAGATTTGAAAACACTTGGTTGATAAAAAGATAGAAACTTCAATTTGTACAAATCTACCGGAGCAGACTTCACAGGAATACGGTACCAATTATGATTCAACAGAATTTCTAAATCATTTTTTTCTTTAAGCAATGCAACGAGCATATCGGGTTTAGAATATTTTTTCTTAGTGGTGTTCATAGAGAACTATGTGCAGGATACAGTGCATTTAGATATTTAGAAAAGAATAGAAAGAGTCTCAATTTTTTTTGTTTAAATTACATTTTATATAAAACACTCTAATGTTAATTGATATTAAACTTGTACCTCCATTAAAATGGCAAATTATGGTAGAAATGAAAATGCATTTGCAGAAGTGATATTAAATGAAAATGCGAAGAGATAGTATGTCATTAAAACAATAAGGTACAAGTAAAGACCTAAAGAATTGGAAAAAGATTTTTGGAGTCTTTTTTGTTTTGGGAATGGTTTTTTGTGGAGGAAGTTGTAAATACTTATTAGTTATAATATAACACTTAAACGGTTTAATAATAAGTAAAGTAATTTAGTTTGTAAATATACTTTACTAATAATTAATTTTATGATATATTTTATAATTACTAAACATAGCACATATTACATAAAAGAAAATATGACAAAAAAAGAAATAATAGAATATATATTTAAACAATGCATTAAAAGAAAAAATATGACTTTTAATAATGATTATGTTAAGAGTTGTATGAAAAAGTTAGGCTCAAGTAATAATCCGTACGATATGACAAAATTAGATGACATATCTAAATTTCCTGATTTAATGTTGAAGAAAAACTATTTTATAGTGCATAAAGGAAAAGGTGAACATCAATTTGTTAAAGAGATAGAAAAAGTTTATCATAAATTTGAGATTATCGAGAAAAATGAAACTATAGATTGGGTTTATAGACCTAGTATTTTAAATGATTACTCGACATCTGAAAATAGTGTCTTATCTTTATGCTATAATCATAGAATAATTCATGATTTTTTATATAATGATATAGTATCAAACCCGAAAATATATAATAGTGAAAGAAAAAACAAAGTATCATTTAATTATAAAATTGGTGAGTTAGATTTAAGTTATGAGCAGTTACAAATAGAAATAGATCTTACGATGGAACACAATAGAAATGTTACTGTTTTTGAAGGGAAGAACACAAAAAATTCTAACTCGTGGCTTATAAATTTTAATGTATTTCAATTATACAATCCTTTTAGATATTATTATAATCTGAGAGAAGCGAATAAACTAAATGTGGAAAATATTACAGCCGCTTACCTTGTACGTCAAAAAAAGGATGATGGATCTTATATTAGACTTTATAATTATGAATTTACCGATCCTTATGACATAACTTCAATAATAGTAAAAAAGAAAAGAGAATATAGATTAAAAAGGAGAGGGTTTGATGATTGAAATAAATAAAACATATTTGATGGATGTAATGGAATTAATGACTAAAATTGATGACAATAGCATAGACATGATATACAGTGATCCTGATTATAATGTAGGTATTAAATATAATGAAAAATCATATACAAAGAATTTTAGTGAATATATTGATTGGTATATTAATTTAGCTAAAGAATCTTTGCGAGTATTAAAGGAAGATGGAAACATGTTTTTTATTAATTATCCAAAACAAAATTCACACCTATGGGTAAAGTATTTGGATAGCGCCTGTTATGATGTTCATGAATATGTTTGGATTTATAATTCTAATGTTGGACATACACCAAGAAGATTTACTACCGCACATAGAACTATCTTGCATTGCAGAAAATCAAAAAATAACAAATGGTTTAAAGATGCTGTAACTGAACCGTATAAAAATCCAACAGACAAAAGAATAATTCAAAATATTGCAAATGGTTCAAAAGGGAGAATGCCTTATACTTGGATGTATTTTGATTTAGTAAAAAATGTTTCTAAAGATAAAACTATTCATTCATGTCAATTGCCAATAGGTTTATTTGATAAATTAATGAATGCCTCAACTCAAAAAGGTGATATTGTATTCATTCACTTTGGTGGATCTGGGAATGAAATTATTTATGCTAAACATTCAAAAAGAAATTTTATTTCTGCTGAAACAGATAAATTATATCACAAGATGATAAACGATAGAATAAAGTTAGATGGTAAAATTCCCCCAAAGTACAAATTGAAAATTGGAAAAGAGAAGTATGATGAAATAGAATATTTAACCCTTTTTGAAAAAAACAAAATAAAGAATAAAGGAGTTTATTAAATAATTTACATTAAGGTTTTTTACCAATGAAAGGTATAACATGATAAGGTTTGTGCCGCGCGCGGACGGTCACTTGACTGTCGTCAGGTAGCCAGTTAAAGAAGTCAATCCATGTTACGAGAGCACTGCAGATACCACCATAAAAAACACATTTCACAGAGGGGAGAATAAACTTCTGGAGCATTCTAAAAGACTGGAGCTAAAACGATTTAGAGAATTTTAATTTTGATAGGTGGTCGCAATTTTCGACCACAAAAGAAATAATATTTCGTGTTTACACCCCTCCCTCGCTGCAATAATTTTCTATGTATCTCGACTTGCCGAGATCATTTTTCAAGTTGTAGTGATCATTACTATTTGCTAACCGTACATTACAAATATTAATACTCTTTGTAAAGTCTGTTTTACATTTAGTAAGTCGTATTTTTCTGAATCCCAGCTCTAGCCTGTTTTCACTTGACAGTAAACAGGTAAAGCAGACTGGTTGGAATGACTTTACTAAACTTAGCGTCTCTTTACATAGTGACCACTTCGTGGCTGTGAAATCTTTTTCTGTATGATACTGGGGTACCCCGCGGGAATGACTCGTAAAAAGAGCAATCGGATAGGTGCATCAAAACACAAAACTACATGAACATCTACCAAAGGATTTCTTATGTTAGAATTTTTATTTAATTTCTCATCAAAAAATTAATATAAATGTTTTTAGAGAAATTGTTGAGGCTAGTTTCACATTTTTGATTTGTTTTTAATATTTCTAAATAATAAATTAGTTCACATTAAAAAAACCAAAGGAGAAACGTTATGAAAAAGCACACAACAAGATTAATCTTTATCTTATTATCTTTCTTCATTATTCTTGGAAGTACAAATTCCATTGCACAGGAACTGGAGAAGTTAAAACAGGAGAATGAAACATTAAGGGCAATCGTTGCACCGCCGCCAAGCTCGCTCGACAAATTGTTTCCTCCGGTATCCGATCAGCCAATTTTTCTATACAACATGCTGGAGATGGGTATGTATTTCTCTGGAATAATGGTCGACCTTTTTGAGGGCGATATAGAAGGTGTAACGGATAATTTTAATAAGTTCAAAACTAAGTTTACAGAGATCTCTAAGCTGGTGCCTGAGTGGGAACATTACTTTAACATCGAAGCAGTTGAGAGTCTTGGTGCAGCATTAGGTACAGGAGACCAGGGGAAGATTATGACAGAGTTTGAAAACGTTGGAGGTGTTTGCCAAAATTGCCATTATATTAATACGCCCAAAGTTCAGCAAAAATATCATTGGAAAAGCTTTAAGGACATTTCGGTAAAAGATCCCTTAACAGAGGAGACAATTGACTTTATCCGATTTATGCAATTCCTCGATGTAAACTTTACAGGAATAAGCCTCGACATCCAGCAGGGGCAAATCGAGAACGCAAGAAAGCAGTTCGAAGGTTTCAACGCCAGGTTTCAATCGTTGAAAACGGTTTGCATAAAATGTCATGATTCGAAGAGAACATACTACGTAGACGAGAAAGTGCAGTCTGCGATAGATGAGCTTGGTGAGACGATAAAGAAATCCACAATCGATAAGGATGCAGTGAACAAGCTAAGCTATAGGATTGGAATGGAGAGCTGCTTTAAGTGCCATCTGGTTCACATACCCGCTGAATATTCAAAGAATCAGTGGAAGAAGTTGGAAGAGTTTCAGGAAAATTAATGTTTGATGTGCAATCTATGAAAAATTTTTTCTTGAGGTCTGTTACAATCCGAATCAATCTGTATTTAATTTTATGAATAAATTGAAACAACACAACTCACTACCTCCCCTCTTTTTATAAGAAGGGAGATAGTGGGAAGGATGGTTTCTACATAATTATTCAATAATCAGATTTGCTATAATTTCAAAACTTATCTGTGAAAGTTTTGGTTTAGTTATTTATCTTTATGATAAATAAAAGCTGGATGTATGTAATAATATGCAACGATATAATAACTCTGAAAAACTAATATGGGCTTTAGAAAGCATTATGTTTGATTTTTTAAAGGAAAAAACATATTTTGTACTCAATAATTATATCAGTTGAGCCGCAATTAATTTTCAGGTATTCAATCCGTATAAAGTATTTTAATTTTAAACAGAGCTAAATAATAAATTTGTGAGATTATTACTGATTAATCCAAGCAGGGGTTTAAATGCAGAGGACGCGTTTTTAGATTTTAACTTTGAAAAACGAGTTCTCGGTTTGACGAGTCTTCTTCCTCTTTCTATTCCAACCATTGCCGGGGCAACGCCGGAAGACGTTGAAACAATAATCGTAGATGAAAGGATAGAAAAGATAAATTACGATGAAAAGGTCGATCTTGTTGGCATAGGCGGAATGACGCTGAATATCAAAAGGACGTATGAGATTGCGGATGAATTTCGAAAAAGAGGTGTTACGGTTGCGATGGGAGGTATACATGCATCGATGATGCCGGAGGAAGCTTCCGCGCATGCCGACAGTGTTGTCATAGGTGAGGCAGATTGTCTCTGGGCAGATTTGATTAATGATTTTAAGGAGGGCAATCTTCAAAAATTTTACCGTTTTACAACGTATCCCGAATTAGAGGATATTCATAAACCGCGGTATGACCTGGTGAAGAATGAAAAGTACGTCCTCAACCAGATACAAACAACGAGGGGCTGTCCGTTCGATTGTGATTTCTGCAGTGTGAAGGCACTTTCAGGAGAACAGTTCAGATTGAAAAAGATAGAACAGGTTATAAAGGAAATCGAATCTTTAACTCCTTATTATACGATGAGCGTTTTAGGATATAAGCTTAAGTTACCGAAGACACTTCTTTTTGCGGATGACAATATCGTAGGGAATAAGAATTATGCCAAAAAGCTGTTCGAAGCTATCATGCCTTTAAAACTCCAGGATTGGTACTGCCAGTCTTCTATTAACGCGGGTAGGGATAAAGAAATGCTTGCGATGATGAAACAAGCCGGCTGCCAGACTATGATACTCGGAATTGAGAGTGTAGAAGCGGATACCATTTCCGGTATGGAGAAAAAAATTAACAGGGTAGATGAATACTATGAATGTATCGAT
The DNA here is from genome assembly GCA_016783945.1 of Ignavibacteria bacterium. Classification (GTDB taxonomy): domain Bacteria; phylum Bacteroidota; class Ignavibacteria; order Tepidaquicellales; family Tepidaquicellaceae; genus BS750m-G4. The sequence continues at coordinate 50,160 of JADHVP010000004.1, read as the reverse complement.
AACATACAATCTGCAGGCATAAAAGTTTTGGGTACTCTTATACTGGGTAGTGATTCGGAAGATGATTCAATATTCGAGAAGACTGTCAAATTTATAAGAGACACAAATATTATATACACCTGCATCAATATACTAACACCTCTTCCCGGTACACGGCTTTTTAAGCGGCTGGAAAATGAGGGAAGGTTACTGCATAAGGATTGGGAAAGGTATGATTTTGAGTCGGTATGCTTTCAGCCTAAGAAGATGTCAGTTAAAACTCTTGAAGAAGGCAGACGCTGGGTTATACAGGAACTCTACAAACTCGATGATATACACGATAGATATGAGAGTTTTCTAAAGCAAAAGAACAATATGGAAGTCAAAGGTTATGAAGAATCTTTCACAACGATGAAGTTTTCGGAAAAAGTTTTTTCAGGAATCATGCTTGCGAAGATTCTTTATAAAGTGAACAGCAAACAGAGAAGGTTTCTTATAAACATGCTGAAAAGACATTTCTCTGGTAATGAAACAAATTTTGGTCATACTATTTTGGAGATAAGCTGTAATGATTATGCAAACAATTTAAAATCGAATGGAACGAATGGTCTTTGATATTCCTCAAGCATAATTTGTTTTGTTGAAACGTTGAATCATACCTGCGATATGTTTAACGACACAGTTTTTAAAAATAAATAATATCTTATTGAAGTTATTTCTAATTAATCCAACCAGGGGTAAAAATTCAAAAGGGGATTTTTGGGATTTTAAATTTGAGAAGAGAATACTCGGTCAAACGAGCCTGATACCTCTTTCACTTCCTACAATTGCGGGAGCTACGCCAAAAGATGTAGATACAACAATCATAGACGAAAAAGTCGATGAGATAAACTTCGACGAGAAAGTAGATATTGTCGGTATCGGTGCAATGACTCCGAATATTACGCGAGCATACGAGATTGCGGATGAGTTTAGAAAAAGAGGTGTGACTGTCGTAATTGGCGGGATACACGCTTCTATGCTGCCGGAAGAAGCACTGGAACATGCTGATAGTGTTGTTATCGGTGAAGCAGATTGTTTGTGGCCACAGGTTATTGGTGATTTTAAGGAAGGGAAATTACAAAAGACTTACCGCTTTACTTCTTATCCAGAATTGGAAGATATTTCTGCTCCGAGGTTCGATTTAGTTAAGTCGGAAAAGTATGTTATCAACCAGGTTCAAACATCGAGAGGCTGCCCGTTCGATTGTGACTTTTGTTCTGTGAAAGCTTTTTCAGGGCAGCAATTCAGATTGAAGAATATAGAGCAGGTCGTGGAAGAAATTAAATCGTTATATCCCAATTATGTAATTAATATTTTGGGATATGATCTAAAATTACCGAAGACGCTTCTCTTTGCTGATGATAATATAATTGGCAATAAAAGTTATTCCAGAAAATTATTCAAAGCTATCATGCCTTTGAAGCTTTCCGATTGGTACTGCCAGTCATCGATAAACGTTGGTAGGGACGACGAGATGTTGTCGATGATGAAAGAAGCGGGTTGTCAATCGATGATAATCGGAATTGAGAGTGTAAACCCGGAGACTTTAATGGGAATGGATAAAAAGATAAATAAGGTAGATGAGTATTATGAGTGTATTGATAATATACAATCTCACGGTATAAAGGTTTTGGGCTCGTTTGTATTAGGAAGTGATGCGGAAGATGATTCTATATTCGAAAAGACTGTGAAGTTTATCAAGGAAAACAATTTGATATATAATATGATAAACATTCTTACCCCGCTTCCCGGAACAAGGCTTTTTGAACGTTTGGAAAGTGAGGATAGAATATTGCATAAGGATTGGGAGCGGTATAATTTTGAGTCTGTTTGTTTCAAGCCGAAGCAGATGTCTGCGGAGACTCTTGCGGAAGGACGCCGCTGGGTTAACAAGGAGATCTATGCGCTGAATAATATTCACGAAAGATATGAGAATTTCTTAAAGCAAAAGGACAATAAAGAAGTAAAAGGCTTCGAGGAATCATTTACAACGATGACGTTTGGCGATAAAGTTTTCTCCGCAGCTATGTTGATCAAGATACTTTATAAAGTAAACAGTGAGCAGAGACGGTTTCTATTGAGAATAATAAAGAAACATTTTGAGGGCAAGGAAACAAATTTTGGGAATGCAATCGCTGAATTAAGCTTTAATGATTACGCATTTAATTTGTAGGGAGGATTAAGCTCTAACTTCGTTTTACAGATTGTATTGTAATAAAAAAGGCTCACTTGTGTGAGCCTTTCTATTAACTGTATCACGTTGCCGTGATTATCCTTTAACGTTTCCTTTCTTCAAAATCTTTTACAATGTTTAAATACTTTTCTTTTGTCCCCTCAGTGAATTTTTCAGACTCGACTTTTTGAAATCTTTCTAAAATGGATTCCTGAATTTGTTGAGGTAATGCTTCATCTGCCATTGGGAAAAGAATGTTATCTTCTTTGTATATGTGTTCACGGAGCAGTGCAGCATACCCTCTTCCGTTTTCAATTATTTTTTTTGTGTTGTCCTCACTTAATCCCTCTATAAGACCTTTGACAAAATCTCTACCCAGGTCATGTTCGTGAAGCATTTGTTGGGTGGGGTTGCAGTGCATTTGAACTGAATCTTTACATATCTCTATAAATAAGATGTCTTCCTCTTTAGCATGATGAAATTTGTCAGCGTAATTCTGTATGAAATCTACCGCTTTCTCGAAGAAGGATTTATCTAGATTACTGCCCGATTCAAGAGCATTGCATTCCCTGTCTAATGTATCGATTACCTTCAGAATATTCTGATGTTCATCGGATAAGATCGTTGTAGGTTTGTTCATATATTAATTTATTTTGGTTTAAAAATATTGGGGCAAATATACAGATTTTAAAATCTAAAGACCACCTCCAAAAACTTCTGTTAGTTCTATTTCATAACCGTTCGGGTCTTTAATATAAACCGATGTGGAGTGTTCCCATTTTACAGGACCATCATAATATATCTGGACTCCAATTTCTTTACACTTATTCAAAACGTCATAGAAGTTTTCAACGTGTAACCCAAAGTGAGCAAAGCCCTTTTTGTGATAATGTTCAAAGCCGGGTGTTTCATACAAGCAGAGTTTCACACTGTTGTTGCCTATGATTTTAGAGTTGTCTTCCAGCTGTTCTTTCTTCACCTCGAAGCCAAACAACTTGTTGTAAAATTCTGCGGTTTCGTTTAAATCCTGTACTTGAAGGTTAAGGTGGTCAATACCGGTAGTTTTAAGTTTCATATTATTGTATAGTTTTATTAATAAAAATTAAACATCATTCTTCGATAAAAAAATCCCAAGTTATATGGCATAAACCATATTTTTATTTTATCTTTGTACATCAAAATAAAAATCTTATTATATGACTAAAAAAACGGGTAATCTTATTCTGATAGGTATGATAGCTGGAGCTATTGCAGGAGTGCTTGGTGGTCTTTATATCGGAGATTTCTTTTTAAACATAAAGTTCATCGGTACGATATTTCTTAACGCACTTAAAATGGTTGTTGTACCGTTGATTGTAGCCTCTATGATTGTGGGGGTAACTTCTCTCGGTAATATCAGTAAGCTGGGAAAAACAACGGGAAAGACGCTTCTATATTATCTTGTTACAACCGGTTTCTCTGTCATAATAGGTCTCATATTAGTTAATATTATAAAACCCGGAATAGGAGTAGAAAGCTTTGGTGCATATGTTCCTGAAATTGTGGCAGAAAGTCAGCAAAAAACATTGATAGATGTAATCGTTGGACTTATTCCCTCTAACATTATTGAGGCTGCTGCCGAAGGGGGTGTCTTGCCATTAATTGTATTCTCACTTCTGTTTGGTGGTGTACTGACAACTATCGGTGAAAAAGGAAAACCCGTTATAGCATTTTTTGAAGGTCTAAATGCTGCAATAATGAAACTTGTGACAATAATTATATATTTTGCACCTATTGGTGTTATGGCTTTGATAGGAGGTATTGTTGCGGAGAACAGAGGTTCTGTTAATGAACTTGTTTCGGGATTAGCTTTTTATACTTTAACTGTTATTATTGGGTTACTCGTTCACGCATTGATAATCTTACCGATTATATTGCATATTTTCACGGGAAGAAAGCCGGTCGATTACTTTCTCGGTATGGGTCAGGCACTGGCAACTGCATTTACTACAGCATCTTCATCTGCGACTCTTCCAATTACGATGGAGTGTACAGAGATTAATAACAAAGTTGATCCCAAAGCTTCTTCATTTGTCCTTCCTCTTGGTGCAACGATTAACATGGATGGAACAGCTTTGTACGAAGCGGTTGCGGCTTTGTTCATTGCTCAGATTTATGGCATCGACCTTAGTGTTGGCAGTCAAATTGTAATATTCCTTACAGCTACGCTTGCTTCTATTGGAGCAGCGGGTATACCTCATGCCGGAACGGTTACGATGGTATTTGTCTTAACAGCTGTGGGTTTACCGCTTGAGGGAATTGGATTGATATGGGCGATTGATTGGTTTTTGGACAGGTGCCGAACTACGGTAAACGTTTGGGGTGATTCGGTTGGAGCTGCTGTTATAGAAAAAACAAAGGAGTTTAGAAGTTGATATTTATGTCAAATATTGAATCTGTCCAAAACATTCTTTTTTTAGTGCAAACACTACGTGAATTAAAATGCCTTAAATCTAAAAAGTCATTGTAATCCAACTCAACCCCCTTCTCTTTACAAGGGAAGGGGGTTAGGGGGTTGAGTTTAGCAAAAGTCAAAAAGAATTATTATTGTTTTGATATTAAACTTTTTCTATCAATTAAGACTTATCTTGGACAACTGTGATCACTTGTTGTTGTTCTTTTAGTTTTTATTATTTTGAAGTAATGTCTCTCTCAGTTTTTGCTTGGAGATTTTGTTTGAGCCAGTCTTTGGCAGTTCATCAACAAATTCAATTCTTTTGGGTACTTTAAAATCGGCGAGATATTCTCTACAGAAGTCAATAATATTTTTTTCATTAGTATTCTTACCTCTTTTAATACAGTTACAGCTATAATTTTCTCGCCCCAAATATCATCCGGCAGACCGACTACCGCAGATTCAAGTATGTCCGGGTGAGAGTATAAAACGTTTTCAATTTCAATTGAATAGACGTTTTCCCCACCGGTGATTATCATATCATCCTTGCGATCTACAATGGTTAAATACCCTTCTTCGTTTAATCTTGCAAGGTCGCCCGTATATAACCAGCCATCTTTAATCCTTTTAGAGGTTTCTTCAGGAAGTTTCCAGTATTCAGGTGTTATGGTTTCTCCTTTAACTATTATCTCGCCAACTTCTTTGTCATTTCTTAGAACATCATAATTTTTTTCATTGATCACTCTAAGCTGTACATTTGAGAATGGTCTACCGGTTGTTACCAGGTATTTAAACTGTTCTTCTAAAGGAAGTTTTTTCATATGCGGCTTTAATATTGACATTGTGAGGAACGGGCTGGTTTCAGTCATTCCATAAGTCTGTGTGTATTCACATTTAAAAATGTCAATTACTTTTCTCACAACTTCATGTGCAATAGGAGCTCCTCCGCTCATGATCAAACGTAAATATTTATAGTTGAATTTATCCACTCCCTGATGATTAATTAATATATTCAGGAGGGTAGGTATAAAATTACTGATTGTGACCCTCTCGGTTTCCATTATTCGCAAAACGTTTTCAGGATTGAATTCCGGGACAATGATATGAGTGCCTCCCGCTTTTGTAATAGTCCATACAGCCCACGCATCTGCCAGATGAAACATCGGAGATACATGGAGCCAGTTATCACTTTCGTTAAGGTCAAGCTCTTTCATTGCTCCGAGCGTATGGGCATAATTATTTTTATGTGTCAGAACAACGCCTTTTGGTTGACCTGTTGTACCGCTTGTGTAATAGAGTTGAGCGATGGAGTTTTCTGGAATATTTAAGGCAGGTAATTTCAAAGGTGGATTGTCTTTGATTAGGTTTTCATATGATACGTGTTTTCCTGATTGTTCGGTATCATTGAATTCTCCCGTCCAGATTACTTTTGTCAATTGTGGAGTGTGTTCTAATATTGGCAATATTTTATTTCTAAATTCAGAATGCGTTATTAAAACTTTCGCGTCGGAATTATTAAGTATATAAGTGAATTCTTTTTTGGATAGGCGGTAATTAATTGGAACGATTACTATTCCTGCGAGAGCAGCAGCAAAGTAACTCTCAAGAAAGCAATGGCAGTTTTTGTGTATGATGGCGACTCTATCGCCGGGTTTGATGCCAAAGCTATTTAATGCATTAGCAAGTTTAGATACACGGGTTTTAAAAGTAGTATAGTCATATCTTATATTCCCACAAACAACAGCGAGTTTTTGAGGAAATCTTTCTATCGCGTCTATTAGAATCTGTGATAGTAACATAGTAAGTCAGAAAGATATCATTATTTATTATTAACACCATTTATAAAGTTGTCGACGCATTTTCTAACATCCTGGTGATAACCACCCTCTAAAACAGCGAACACATTTTCAAATGATTCGCTTAATCTTCGTCCGCATTCGTAGTATGAGTCTAACGTGTAATTTAGGTTGAGGAGCATGTCTTTTTCATAACCATCGAATCCGGCTGAAACACCAACAACATCGGGTTTAAAATCTAATGCTTTCTCAATTGCTTTATCAACAGATAATAAAAATTCTTCATCCCCGCTTCCAGCGGGTAACGGGAAGTTCATGGTAAAGCCTTCGCCTACTTTTTCGCCTGTTTCATAAGCAGCCCCGGTACCGGGATATGCGTGCTGCTGATGTATTGAGCAAAATAAAACTTTATCGGAATCATAAAAAATTGACTGTGTCCCATCTCCGTGATGACCATCGATATCGATTATAAACACTTTTTTACCATCTTCGACGAGTTTTTGAGTTGCGATTGCAATGTTGTTGAAAAAACAGAAACCATCTGCACGAGAACGCTTAGCATGATGACCGGGGGGACGGACAACCGCAAAATCGTTTTGTTCAGAAGCAAGAATAGTCAAGCCAACTGCATGTAATGCTGCTTCGTAACTTTCAGGAGTTAGTTCAACTTCCGCAAGAAGGCTATAACGCATACTTGCTTCATGAATTTCTTGGAGGTAATCTTTAGTGTGTACCAGGGTGAGATACTTTTCGCCGTTATATTCAGTTTCTTCAATGCCGTTATTGAAATCCCTTATGCGGTATGCACCCTCACCAAAGCTGTTGGGATTGTGGTTTAAAAACTTTTTATTAAAAAGGGTTTTCATTTTAATTTCTTAATTGATTATTATTCAATTCTTTCAAGAAGGAATTCTTCCTCAACTCGTTGTCTGGATGTTCCATCTCCGTTATCAGAATAAATGTTCATGTTAAGAAAGACATTGCTTTTTCTTTCAATCTTTTCAAGACATCCACTCGATATGTTGAATTGAATTACTCCTTCACCTCCAAAGTGAGATGCGGTAAGTATTATTCGAAAATTAGTATCGTCCTTTTCTTTTTCTAAGAAATCAGCACTGTATTCCTCACGTATAAAAGCCATATAATTATCTTGTATTTCTTTAACACCTTTCAATGTATAAAAGATGTTTTTTCTTATTGGGAATATGAGGAATTCTGTGTCTTCGATTCTCTGCCATTTAGATTCCGTCATTAATTCTTCATTAGGTGTAAATAAAAACTGTTGACTTAGTATGGATTCTATGTTTTTTTGTAAGTCTGATAGAAGTTCAGCATTTGTATACACTGAATCGAAAGCATTTCCCATTAAACCTGTAATTTCGCGGATATCTCCATTTTGGGAAACCGTTAGTGTGAATTCCTCATCTGAAATTAAATTGTATAACAAAAATTTATCATTGTTTTGGTTTTTGGTATTAGAATTATAGTATTCGTTGAAAGAAGTATCTGCTGACGACACAGAAGTGTTAACGATAACACTGTCAAATTCAACTGTATATGTACTATTGAATAATGCGTCTACGTTGATGACTTTATGTTTATAATACAGAATGGTTTCTCTGGTTGTGTTCAGGTCGTTATAATCTGTCGATAGACTGTTTTCGAAAGTGCTGAGCTTAGTTGTCATTTTATAATTAAATATATCACTTTCGTTAGGTCTGTAGAAAAGCAAGACTTTTAAATTACCGTTTTCATCTATGCTGAACAAATCTGAGTTTAAGCCGTTAATTATAGGTACGAGTGAATCTAAACTATGACAATTGTAGATTTTCTCTTCTGCGTGAATGTTTATCCATACTAAAAAAAAAAATGAATAGACAAATAATGTTGTAATATATCTTAAACAAAACAAAAATGAAATTTTGGCTTTTGACTTCAAGCATAGTAAGATAATGGTAAATAATAAGAAAGGAAAATATAAGTTTCATAAAAATTCAATCAGTACTTATATATTATGTGTTCATAATTTAGATTATTGCAAATAGAAAATGAAAAGATTATTTTTAAACCTACTTCTATTATAAAATTTATCAGAAAGGAAAACAAATGTTGAAAAAATTATTTCTTGCAATGTTTTTGATGATTGTGCTTTTTGCATTTTCGAACTTAACAAAAGCACAAACTTTGTACTTCTGCGAGGATGTTGACAGTCAGGGTTACCCAATTGTCGAAAGTAATGTATTCAATATATCTTCTTCAGGAAGCTATTTGTATTTTCTTGTAAGATTAACAGAGGCAGTTGAATGCACATCGGTCAGGTTTGAACTATACAATAGTTATAGTGATGGTTCTGAGTCTTACTCGACAACAATTTATCAGGATGTAGAATATGACTGGGTCTGGTTTTATAAACAGGTGACATTCTATGATGCTGGATATTATAAGGTGTATGCGATTTGTAATTGCTGTGAGGCGGTTCTAGCGTCAAATACAGTAAGAATTCAATTTCAGGATTAGTTTTCCATAGAAACAATTTTTATTTAATTTTATTATAACTTTAAAAGTGCTACAATAGAGATTTTAAAGATAATAATGGATAGGATATTAAATCTAAAAAATTAAAAGAACCATCATTCAACTTATATTTATTGTTATAAACTTTTACTTTACTCTTAAATGAGTTTTTATATATATTGCAATCAAGAAATTTTATAAAATTTATCAGAAAGGAAAATAAATGTTGAAAAAATTATTTCTTGCAATGTTTTTGATGATTGCGCTTTTTGCATTTTCGAACTTAACCAAAGCACAAACTTTGTACTTCTGCGAGGATGTTGACAGTAAGGGTTATCCGATAACAGAAAGTAACGTATTTAACATTTCTTCATCGGGAAGCTATTTGTATTTTCTTGTAAGGCTGCCCTATACAATAAACTGTTATTCGGTTAGGTATGAGCTTTACAGTGTTGACTATGACGGTTCTGAAACATATTCAACTACAATTTATCAGGATACAGAAACTGATTGGGTTTGGTTTTATAAGAAAGTAACTTTTTATGAGCCTGGATTCTACAGTGTATATGTGTATGATTGCAATGATTATTTATTGACGTCAAATACAATCAGAATAAAATATAGGGACTAATATTCCCCAAAAAACATATAACAAGCAAATTTATTAAACTTCCTTTTGTCTCCTCTGTTATTTTTAGAATAATTAGAGTGGGCAAAAGGATTTTTTAATGGCAAAAAACAAATCCCCGAAGTTATATTAACGTTTTAAGTTGATAGCATTATAAGTTAAGATTTATTAAATTAATATCCGTAAAGAGTATTTGAAGCTGGATTCAAAAAAGTTATTAAGATTTGGCACAAGGATATTAATTGAAATTGTTTCAATTATTTTTTTAAAACAAAAGATTTTAAAGCAAGAATATATTTCATTATTAATTGGGGGAAAAGTACAATGAAAAAAAATAATTTTATTCCATTCTTAGTGGTTGTGTTGATGTTGTTACTGCTTGCAACTTACAGTTGTACCAAACGCAGCCAGCAAAGCGGGTCCGATAAGGATCAATCAGGTGAATTCACAGAGAAAAGCGGTGAAACAGAAGGTTTATCACCCGGAGATAGTACAGAGATTTATGGCAGCGGATATTTTGATTATGAAGATACCATAGAAAGTTATCATATGGGGTACAGTATTCCAAGGGATAGTGTATATAAGGTAGAAAATTTAGAAGCTTTTGAAGAACTGAATCTGTTATTAGAAAATAGACCCGTGACTCCAGGTCCTTATCTTGACAGAGGTAATCATTTGCAAAACATTCATAAATATAAAGAAGCAATTTTAGATTACGATGAATATATTAACCTGGTACCGGGTAATCATTCAGGATATATGAACAGGGGAACAGCACACGAAAGACTTAAACATTATGATTCGGCTTTGGCAGATTACAGCAAAGTAATCGAACTCAAGCCAAGAGATACAATTGCTTTTTTCAATAGGGGAGTTGTGTACGATGCCCTTAACAATCCATGGCAGGCAATAAGAGAGTATGATTCTGTGATAATTATTGATCACAAATTAGCAAAGGCATATTATAATCGTGGTAAATCTTATGCTAAGATAAATGATTATGAAAAAGCAATCAACGATTGGGAAAAAGCAATAGAACTTAATCCAAGGTACACAGAAGTTCTAACGAGAAGAATTAATATTTTAAAGGATATATTAGAAGAACAATAATATAATCATCGAGATATTTTAACCGATGATCCGAAGGATTATTGGCTAAGTTTGTATTTAATGTTTATTGTGTTTGTTACTGAAAAGACAAACGCCATTTACCTTTAGTATTTACTTCGAGTAAATAAGGTCCGGTTTCAGGAACAACAATTGTTTTTGCTATCTTGTTTTTCCCTTTAATATCAGCTAACGTAGCAACCAATACTTCTTCGGGTGTTTTGAGCGTTACGATGAATTCCGAATCCCCAAAGTGTTCCATGCTGAAATAAACTTCACCTTTGTTTAAATGAATGATCTGCAGCATCTTTTCATCAACTGTATTATCTACTGTGTATTCTAACCTGTATTGCTGTTTATGAATACTGTCAGCTAATTCATCCGGAGTTTTTTGATATACCGGAGGGGGGATGTTTGTTTCAGAGGCATCTATATGAAATTCTTTTTTCAGATAATAATACCCGAGGTAAATAAAAAGGAGAATGAATACGATAAAAAAGAAAAGAGTTGTTTTTGAATAATTCTTCATTCGGTAATTAATTTATTAATGATGTAAAATAATGATTTATTTGGTATTCATCAAGTTTCAATTGAGATACTAATTATTAAAAGTTTTTTATGAGGAAATTCTGGAAACCAACGGAATTTTGATTAGTAAAATAAATTGAGTTTTTGTATATTTTACATCTAACAAATGAGCCCGGATGGCGGAATTGGTAGACGCGCAGGACTTAAAATCCTGTTGGCTGTAAAGTCAGTATCGGTTCGACCCCGATTCTGGGCACTTTGTTTAAGCTCGCTTTAGGTCTACCTGTTGTAGACAGGCGGGCTTTTTTGTTTTGGTGGCATTGGTAGTGCTATCCTAACACGCTTCTACTTCCCGCGCGCGGATCTGATCTTATCATGTTATGCCTAACATTGGTATTTTTCTGAAAGAAGTAATCCTGACTTGCACTTAAAATGTGTGGATATTTTATTTACCCCACCGTTTACGGTGGGGGTAGAGAACGAGAAAGTATTGGCTTTAGCCTAGATACTTAAAACGATATTTTTTGATAAACTCGTCGTACTCTTCTTTGAAGGATATTTTTCTATGATGTTCTTCCTGATTATCAATGTATTTTCTAACTTTATCAACGACTGGCTCGCTTATCGAAACTGCGAAATAATCATCCTGCCATTCAAATTTTCCTCTAATTAATTTATGGTTATTAATCCAATGCGAAGATTCACCTTTCAATAAATTAATAACTTTCGAAATATTTTGGTCGCTTCCTAAGGATATTAAACAATGAACATGTTCTAAAGAACCATTAATTCTATCGATGAAAATCTTTTTTTCTCTTGAGTAATTTTTGATGTGATTAAAAATATTTTGTCTAATCTCTTTAGATAGCAGAGTTTGTCTTCTCTTTGTATTCCAGACACAATGTAACCAGATTTTAATATACAGCATTTTGTTAATATATACTTTGGGCTAAAGCCCAGGTTTAGGGTGTTCTTTCATCCCTGCCGTAAACAGCAGGGTAATTATTTTAATTTCCCCACCGTTTACGGTGGGGGTTAAGCAGGACATATTGGCTTTTCCTGTTGCATCAGGTTAAAAGACCTGACTCAACATTTAAAAGAATCTCTAAGACAATTAATCAAGCTGTAGAAATAAAGAAAGTATTATCACTACAACATTATCAGGTTACTTGAAATTTCTATATTCATATTTAATTTCATTATGAATAAATTGCAAAGGCTCTTTAAAAAATAACTTGTCTAAGCCAAATGAAACTTGATTATTCAGCAACAGCAAGAAGATTTTATTTAAGACATCCTCTTATTGCAGATATTTTGACCCAGATAAATTTCTGGAGCATTGCTTACATAATATTTTTTTTAATGCTCTATTTTATTTCGAAGGCTGTTACAAGTCTTTATCCGCAAAAAGTTGAAGTATACCTTGGTGAAAGTATTATTGTGGCAATTGTAGCTGCTGTAATTTTTGGAACCACTCTAGGAATTATTGATTACTTTGTTGAAAAAAAATTAAGAGACAAATCTCTCGGATTTGAATTGTTGCTTAAAGGAATATTATATCTTTCTTCATGGTATTTAGTTGGGTTTATTAGCTATACTATCGGAACATCACTGAATGCGAAAATTTTAGACAGCCCCTTACTAAGATACACAGAATTATTTTCAGGCAATATGTTTATTGCATCATCAATATATACCGCAATTATGATATTGGTTATAAGTTTTATAAAACAGATGAGTAATAAGTTCGGACCTGGAGTTCTTTTACCGATGCTTCTGGGAAAATTCCGTAAACCAAGCGTTGAAGAAAGAATATTTCTTTTTATGGATCTTAAAGACTCAACAACATACGCAGAAAAATTGGGACATATAAAATTTAGTGAAATGATACAGGATTGTTTTATGGATGTAAACAGGGTTATTCCCTCATTCAATGCAGAGATTTACCAGTATGTGGGAGATGAGGTTGTGCTTAGCTGGAGAATTAAAGAAGGTTTAATAAATATGAATTGCATAAAATACTTTTTTGCTTTTCAGGAAAAGTTAAAGAGAAGGAAAGATTATTATGAATCAAGGTATGGTTTTGTTCCTCAATTTAAAGCAGGGGTAAATTTGGGGAATGTAACTGTTGCTGAAGTTGGGGACATCAAAAGAGAGATAGCTTACCACGGAGATACAATAAATACTGCTGCAAGAATACAGGGTGTTTGCAACACATACGGCAAGTCATTCATAATTTCTGAAATGTTAAAAGATCAGATTCAATGGGATGATTTATTCACAACTGAGTTTATAGATTCAATTAAACTTAAAGGTAAAGAAAAGGAAGTTAAGATTTATAGTGTGAGTGTTAAAAATTATCTCTTTAATATCTGAACAATATCCCTACATTCCAATATTTTCTTTTCCTATCCAGACAAGGTTACATTAATCATTGCCAATCCTAAATCCGTTAGTGTAGTAACATATTTAGAGAAAATTAATGTTAGAAGAGTATAAATTGATGCGAATAATTTATAAACCTTATAAGTTTTTTATAATTCCTTCATTGGCTGAATATATCCAGGGCTGAATATAAAAGCAACTTTGAATGGAAGTTTCATCAAATCATTTTCAGTTTTACCTTTAACACGAGCTCACATACTTCTTCCTTTTCTTGCTATCGGTTCGACCCCGATTCTGGGCACTCTTGAAGCTCGCATTTAGCGGGCTTTTTTTATTTTCTGGTGTGTCACGGTCCATACCGTGACACATCACAAAGTCACGGAGTGGTCCGTGACTTGCCAGTGAATGAAACGAGGTTCAAAAATGTCAGGCATAACATGATAAGGTTCATACCGCGCGCGGGAAGGAGACTCATGTCATGACAGCACCACAAATGCCACCCAATAAAAGAAAAGCCCCCGATGGCGGGGGCTTCCTCTTTCTTCTGCTCACTTAGTATCTGTAATGGAGGTATATTACAGAATACTTTTAATCATCTAAACAATAAAGGAGACGAGTTACAATGTGAAAATGATGAAAACTAAATCTTTAATTCTTTTAACAAATTAATCATTTAGAATGAACAATGAAATAAGACGATGTATGAAATTCTTGTAAGACAAAGTTGTTATACTCTGTAATATATAGTCCTACAGTATCGGATAGTTTACATCAGCTAACCTTTCTGTATCTCCAAACAGACAAACTTAGAATAACAGTCGCGTATATTAAGAGGAAGTATATTGTCTGATGAATGTCCGAGAGGTCAGAACCTTTGAGCATTATCATTCTCATAGCTTTGTTGAAATGTGCGACAGGATTGAAAAAAGCGATTGTTTGTGCCCACGAGGGCATGCTTTCAATAGGTGTGAATATTCCTCCCATTAAAAGAAATACAATCATACAGAACCAGGCGATAAACATTGATTGCTGCTGTGTTTCTGTTATGGTTGAAATGAATAAACCGATACCGAGAACTACAAAAAGATAAATTGACGCAACAAAAAAAATGAGGAATATACTTCCTAAGATTGGTATATCGAAGATGATTTTAGCGACTAACAATCCGAATGCAAGCTCAAACAAAGAAATTATCCAAAATGGTATAAGTTTGCCGATTATAAATTGGTACTTTTTAATAGGCGTAACATTTATTTGTTCAATCGTTCCCATTTCTTTTTCTCTCGTGATATTCATACCAGTTAAAAACATTCCAACAGTTGTCACCAGGAGGACAAGAATTCCCGGAACCATGTACGTTTTGTAATTAAGTTGAGGATTGAACCAATTAGAATAAGTTATGTCAATCATTGGAGGTGTTTTCCAGGTGTTTGCTCCCTGCCACTCCGGAATGATACCGATGTTAAACTGTCTGATAATATTTGTAGAATAATTCTGTATTATGACCGCTGCGTTTCCGTCTTCAGCTCTTATTAATAATTGAACTTTGGAATTACCTGTTTTTATAAAATCTTTTTCGAAATTTTTAGGAATGACGATTATCAGTTTTGAATCATTCGTTCTGAAGTCTTCCTGGGAATTTTCTACTGAGAATGAACTCCTATTAAAAGTAAAATAATTACTTGCGGTGAATTTTGATATCAACTCTCTCGAATAGCTGCTTTGATCAAAATCTATTACGTTAAAGGTTATATTCTTAATCTCGAATGTAACTGCATTTGCCAAAATTATTAATTGAATAAGGGGTATTATAAAGATTATAGGAAGCATTGCTTTGTTTCTGAATATCTGCAAAAACTCTTTTCTCAATATGAATCTTATGGTTCTCACGATTACTGTAACCTTATTTTAAATTTTTTGATTGTTAGTAATAAAAAGAATATTGTCATTCCTACAAGTATTAATGTTTCTTTCCAGATATAAAAAAAATTGTTTCCTTTTAACATAATCCCCTTCACAATAATAACGAACCATTTTGCCGGGATGAAATTACTAAATAACTGAAGTATATATGGCATGTTGTCAATGGGAAAGATAAAACCGGATAGTAAAATCGTGGGAAGCATAAGACCACTTAAGGATAGCATCATTGCTGTCTGTTGATTGTTGCTTATTGTGGAAAACAGAATTCCGAGTGATAATGCAGTTATTATATACAGTATACTTTCGAGAATTAATAATAACAAGCTCCCAGTCAATGGAACATCAAACACGAATCTTGCGAGAAGTAAAATCATGCACGTATCAACAAATGCAAGCAAGAAATATGGAATTACTTTTCCTACTACAATTTGCACTGGTTTTAAAGGGGAAACAAGCAGTACTTCCATAGTTCCCATTTCCTTTTCCCTGGTTATTGAAATAGAAGTCATTAAAGCGGAGACGAGCAAAAGGATTACAGACATAAGTCCCGGTACAAACATATAAACACCTTTAAGTTCAGGATTGTAAATCATTTTTACTTCTGTTGTAATTACAGGTTGAACAGAACCGGATTTAATGAGACCTTGTTGATAATTTTGGATTATTGAAGATGTGTAGCCGATAATCATATTAGCGAGGTTTGGGTCGGATGCATCTGCTAATAACTGTACCGATGCTTTTCCATCGCGGAATAATTTTTCGGAGAATTCAGGTTCGAAAATAATTACTTCTTTTATTATTCCCCTCTGGAATGCAGATTCAATATCGTTTTGAGATTCGAGATCTTCGTATAACATGAAATAGCCCGATGAAAGTATTTTGTTACTTATCTCCTGGGTTATTTCATCTTTTGATTGATCGAGTATTGCGATTTTTCCATCTTTAAGCTCATTAGTTATTGCATAGCCAAAAAGTAAGATCTGTACAATAGGTATTCCGAATAAGATAAGTAGACTTCTCTTATCACGAAATATATGATGAAATTCTTTTATTAAAAATCCTTTGAATCTCTTCATAAGGTGGTTATTTGGTTTGAAGGAATTGGGTTTGGTACATAATCAGGTCGGGCTAATTTAACAAATACATCATGCATCGACTTTACATTAAATCTATTTTTCAAATTTCTCGGTGTGTCTAATGCTGCTATCTTTCCGTCTACCATCATCGACACCCTGTCGCAATATTCTGCTTCATCCATATAATGTGTAGTTACGAATATCGTAACTCCGTTTGATGCTGATTCATAGATCATATTCCAGAATTGTCTTCTTGTAATAGGGTCAACGCCCCCGGTTGGTTCATCAAGAAAAACTAATAACGGGTCGTGTAAAACTGCTACAGAAAAAGCGAGCTTTTGTTTCCAGCCCAACGGAAGTGATTTAATAAGTTCATCTTTTTCTTTTTCAATCTCCAATTTCTTTATTAGATATTCCGATTTTTCTTTAATACTATTATTTGATAATCCGTAAACGCCTCCATAAAAACTTACATTTTCTTTAACTGTAAGGTCATCATAAAGCGAAAACTTCTGACTCATATACCCAACCGTTTTTTTAATTTGTTCAGTTTGTTTATAGACGTCAAATCCTGCTACGTTAGCTTTTCCTGTTGTGGGTTTCCACAAACCGCAAAGCATTTTGATTGCGGTAGTTTTTCCGGCACCGTTTGCTCCAAGAAATCCGAATATCTCACCTTTTTTTACTTCAAATGAAATCGAATCGACCGCTGTAAATTTTCCAAATCTTTTTGTCAGGTCTTCTGCTTTTATTATAATACTGTCAGTTGACATGCTCTTTTTCCTCCATTAATTCCATAAAGCAGTCTTCGATATCTGGTGGAGTAGTAATTATTTCTGAGGAGGTGTGACCGTTTTTATTTAAATAATCTTTAAGCTCTTCTAAATTCGGTTTCTCCCTTTTGTCTGTGTAGTGAAGATATTCTCCGAAAGGTTGAACGGAATGTGTATATTTGTATTTTTGAAGTTTCAAAAGCAGGTCATACATATTATCTGACCTGACACCTAATATGATTTTTGTATATCTATTTATAATATTTTCAGGAGTATCTATACTTAGAGTCTTTCCATTCTGAATCAATGCAACGCGATCGCATAAAGCAGCTTCGTTCATGTATGGAGTTGAAACGAGAATTGTGATTCCCTGTTCTTTCAGATTCATCAACATATCCCAGAACTCATTTCTTGAAACAGGATCGACACCTGTCGTAGGTTCATCAAGAATTAATAAATCCGGTTTGTGTATTAGGGCGCAGCACAAAGCGAGCTTTTGTTTCATTCCGCCGGATAATTTGCCGGCTCGCCTTTTCTTAAACGGTTCGATTTGTACGTAGATTTCTTTTATCAGATCATAATTTTCTTCAATCGTAGTTCCGAATATTGTTGCATAAAACTTAAGATTTTCTTCGACAGTTAAATCCTGGTAAAGTGAAAACCTCCCAGCCATGTAACCAACTCTCTTGCGGATTTTTTTATAATCTTTAACCACATCGTTTCCAAGGACAAGTGCATTTCCTTTATCCGGGATAAGGAGAGTCGTGAGGATTCTAAAAAGAGTTGTCTTACCGGCGCCATCAGGTCCAATGAAACCGAATATTTCACCATAATTTACATCGAATGAAATATCATCTAATGCTTTTGTGCTTTTATAACTTTTGTGTATTCCGCTAACTTCAACGATGTGCATTATTCACTTTTTTGATTCATGTTAAACATTATCTCCCCCGGCATACCAATCTTTAATGTTCCATCATTATTCACACTTACTTTCACTGCATAGACAAGATTTACCCTTTCTTCTTTAGTTTGAATTATCTTAGGGGTGAATTCCGCTTTTGAAGATATCCAGCTAATCGTCCCCTTAAGAGTTCTGTTTTCCTCCTTGTTTTTATCCACAATAACCGTAACTTCCTGTCCAATTTTTATAGATGGGAGCTGGTCACCGCTTACATATACCCTTAATTCCATTATTGAGAGGTCTGCAATTTTGTAAAGTGGTTTGCCGTAATTTACAATTTCAGAAGGTTCGGAGAATCTTATTAGCACCGTTCCTTTGATCGGATTCGTGATTTCGCTTTTATTTATTTGATCTGTTAATTGGTCTATCTGTGTATCGATTGTCTTAACTTCCTGAAACGTAGTACTGTTTTGAGATTGAACAGAGGCAATTTGCTTATCGATAACATTGATTCTTGCATTTATGTCATCGAGTTGCTTTTCCGGGGCTGCTTCATCCTTGATAAGTTTTTCTATTCTATTCTTTTCTATTAAAGCATTATTCTTTTCCTGCTGTAGTACAGACACCTGTGAAAAAACGTTATTATATTTTGTTCTGACTGTATTCTTCTGCTGATCGAGCTGCTGTTTTTTCAGGTTTAATTGTACTGTATCAATATATCCCACTATTTCTCCTTCATCAATCGTCTGACCTTCTTCAACATTGAATTCGAGCAGTTTTCCATTTGCTTCTGCTGAAACTGTTATTTCTACTGCTTCAAAATTCCCATAAGCATCCGATTTATCATCGCTGTCTGTACAGGATGAAACAATTAAAGATAAAAATATTAAAGAAAGAATTACTTTTTTCATTGAACTAATTTCCTTTAAGAGTTAATAAATCTATTTTAGCTTGAACTAATTGAACCGTGTGTGTTTTAAGCATTATCTTTGCCTGGTTTTCAGAATTCAGTTCTGTTAAATAATCTGTCGCTGTGATTGTACCATTTGTAAGCTGTGATGAAATGCTTAAAAGAATCTTGCTTTTTAGTACAATAATTTCTTTATCTTTTTCAATGAGTCCTTCAAGTTTTGAAATTTCCGTTTTATATTTTTCCAGGCTCACCTCTAAGTTTTTATCAAATGTTTCTTTTCGTATGTCAACGATTTTCTCGTTAATTCGATTAATCTGAATTTCGTTATCGTTTCGATTCCAGTTGATTGGATTCCAGGACAGATTTAAGCCAACAATGTAATAAGGTTGAAAAGTGTTATCTAAAAAATTTAGACCCGGTCTGCCATATCCTCCCTGTCCGAAAATACTTAACTTAGGTATGCTGCGTGAGAATACAACATCGTCATAAGATTTTAGAGCGTTTTTTTCGAGCTGGAACAGTTTATATTCGGGGCGGTTACCGGGATTGATTTCGAAATCTGTTACTATCGGTGATGGAAGTTCTAACATAATATTTCTATCAAAATCTTCATCGAGCAATTCACCAAGCATATTTAAAGATGCTATCCTGTTAGACTCTATTTCATAAAGCTCCTGGTCGATTTTTAAAATTTCAGCCTCAAGTATGTAGCGGGCACTTGCCGGAAGAACACCGTATTTTATTTGAGATTCAATCTCGGATAATTGCTCTTTAACCGTGTTAAATTTTAAATCGATTAAATCTTTTTTCTCTTGAAGCAAGAGGATTGAAAAGAACAACTCGTTCACCCTTTGTTTGAGCTGGTATAATTCGACTTCTATTTTCTGGTTGTTGGCAAGCAATTGACTCCTTTCTACATCCTTTAAACTGCTCGTAATCCCGCCATCAAAAACTGTTTGCTTAATATCAAGAAATATTTTGTATTGATCCTTGTTTATTTCCGGAGGGGTAAAGAGCGGAGAACCAATATCTATTTTTGTCACGTCTGATTGATAGCTTGTTTGTCCAGTGATGTTTATTTGAGGCAGGTAATTAATATCAAGATTGTCAAGCTTTAGATTGGTTGATGATTTGTTTAATTCTCTTTGAGCACCTAACGGATATTTCGCATATACCTGTTCATAACAATAATCGAGTTTTAGAGTATCGTTACCGTTTGAAAAAAATATGAATAGCATTAATAGGAGTTTCATCTTACTTAACTTTAATTGCGTTAATAATAAACTTTGGTACTTCTTTCTTTCTGCTTTCTATAAATTGGTAATAAGATTCTTCATCGAGTTTAAATAAGCCCATGAGTATCGGTCGTCCGGCAAATGGGAAAATGGACATAGATATAATGTTCGTTATTAGCTGGCGCGGATCGATGTGTATTATTAATTCATCTTTGATTGCATTATTTATTTGTTCAATAAATTTTTCCTGTTTGAAAATGCCCCTATCACTCATTAACTTTACCAGTCTTTCCGGGTTTTGATTTAATTCATTAAGGACGAATGCCGGCATATATTTGTTTTCAAGGAGTGTAGTTAAATAGTAATCTACAAAACGCTCAATCTTTTCGAAAAGTGGATAATCAGTATTTAGAAACTCTACAATCTTTGGAAATATTCGATTTGCAGCTTCTTCGAAAACAGCTTCGAATAATAATTCTTTACTACGATAATAATAATGAAGCATTGCCTTGTTAATACCAGCCTTATCTGCAATTTCCTGCATTCTTGCCCCCTGAAGTCCTTTTACTTGAAATATCTGCCGGGCTGATTCTAAGATCCTTTCTTCCGTAGTATTTTTATTTTCTTTGTTAACCATATTGTTTAACCAAACAGATTAACTAACTGATTGGTTGACAAACTTAGTATTATTGTTTTTAAATGTCAAGAGGAAAATAAAATTTGCTGATAACTTAGTTAGTGATGTACTCGTGCTCAAAAGCATAGGAAAAAGTTCTGTAATGTATGGTCTTAAATAATAGAGATTCATTTTTTTTGTTTTAGAATAATCGTTGTGAATTAATGAAAGGTCCATTTAAGATAAAGCACTAAGATCAACATATTCCTGTTCAATGCATTGTATTGACAATGTTGCAGAAAACATCCTTAGAAAAATATCATTCGCTGATACTGTTCTCATAACAAAAAACATTATTTTGGGACAGAAGAAGATTTTGTTTTTTCATCTTTCCACATAACTGTTTACATTTTATTTTTTATGTGGTAAATGTCTTTCCATTTATAATGATGTTTATTTAAAAAAGTTTATTACTAATGGTTACAAAGGCAACATCAATAATCAAAAGGCTTAAATTTGACTTTTAAAAAGGAGGGTACAATTCGAGGTTGCCTATATGTCAAAATGAATTGCATGCACCAATACTTAATGGAGCACCTGTCTCGCCTATTTTTTATATACATTGTTGCCTGTAGTACTTTATACAATTTCTATTTCTTCTTTATCTTTTGCTCGTTTCACATTTACGTTCTTAAAAATATCCTTGTAAACATCTCCATCAAAAGTGTGGATTGGCACAAGGTTCCTGGGTTTTATCGCTTCAACCATTTGCTTCAATGTTTTAATGTCAGCGTGTCCACTTGTATGAATTTGATGAAAAGAAAATCCTTTCGATTTCAAATAGTCAACAAATTTCTTAGTATTGGACTTTTTTAAATATCCTTCCCACATTGAATAAATCAGATTTCCGTCAATTATTCCATTTATTTTCTCTAAATCTTTTTGCATTGATGGTCTAACAATCATTACAATTTTATCTGATTGATTAGTAATTTGTTCTTTTGTGATTTTATATTTCTTGAATTGATATAATACTTTTTCGTTTCCTTCATTTTTCAATCTTCGACTTGTAAAATAAGGAAACATAACCCTCAAATTCTTGAAATCTTCTGATGGATATGGAATGCCAGCAAATTTTGATAATTCTTTCAAAACCTTTGCAACATATACATCAATAACTAAAGTTTTACCTGATCTTATACAAGCCCGGTAAATAGAAACCAATCTATCAATATTCTGACCAGAAGTATAAATTAAATTTATTTTTCCTGCTTGTTTGAATAATTTTACTAATTCATTTTCGATTTGTGTTTCCGTTTTAAAAGGTTTGTTCTCTCTTCCTATAGTTGTTCCTTCAAGCAGTAAATAATCAACATTTTGTGGGGCATTATGTGTGAACCATTTAAATGCTTTTGCTTTTCTTCCGTGACTTCGAAAATCACCTGAATAAAAAATGCTTTTACCGTTTGCTTCTACTAAAAATGAGTATGCATCAAATGCTGAATGGTCAGCCCAATAGGGTGTAATTGAGAAGTCGCCTATTTGAAATGTTTTTTCTTTTTCAAAATAGGCAACATTTTCTATAATCAGGTTTTGAGAAGTAAATAAATTGTTCAGTTCAATTATTCTATGTGTTGCTTCTCCTAAAAAGAATTTGATTTCCTTATTGATGAATTGGCTTAATCCATAATGGTCTTGATGTGGATGCGAAATAAATGCACCATCAATTAATTTGACAGCATCATTATAAAGACCTTCAATATCAGGCAACACACCTCTCTCGATTAGTTCGTTGATATTTAGAAATTTGTAGTTCTTGAAATCAAACTCTTTTCCATCTTTGTCTACTAAAGGTAAACCGAAGTCAAGCAATATTCTTGTGTTATCAGTCCAGACTTCAACACAAGAACCGCCAATTTCTTTAGTTCCACGATGGATTTTAAATTTCATTATATCTGTGATTTGAAACGATCTAGGAATTGGTTGTAATTAAAAACATTCTGTTTGAAAAGACCATAGCCAAAGAAATTTGAAGTGATGAATTTAATATTCTTATTTGTTAAATTATCAAGTTCTGTTTTCAAAATGCTGCTTGCTGGATCGTGGTTAGCAAATAGAAACATCATTTCAATATTTTCAGAAAAACATATAACCTCATTTGAATTTTCAGTATCAGATAAACAAGGTATCAATCCAAGCTGCCGTTTTTGTCTGAATACATTTAACATTTCTATCTTAAATTCATCAACATCACATCTGTTAGAGATGAAAATTTCGAAATCTCTGATATGCTTTTGGATTCCGGCATTACCTTGGAGTGCTCCATCGCCGTATTTCATTTCGATAACAACCAGTTTAGGTTTGTACCCTTTCATTAATTTTCTAATTGAAGCTTCCGATTCCCATTCAATAGCTACGATGTCGAATCGTGCATTCTTTCGATTATCATATTCAATATCTAGAATAAAATAATCTGTTGAATTGGCTATGGTCGAATAATTATTTTCTCGAACAACAAGTTGTTGAAATTCTCTCTCATCTTTACTTAATTTCGTAAAGTAAAAATCCATTGCCTGTTTTACCAAAGGAAAATATTTGTCCCAATCTGATTTTAATTTAAATGAATTGATGGTGTCTTCAGAAAGAAATTTGGATGTTTCAAGGTACTTTCTGTCAAAATGGAAATCATACTTATTGACATTTGTTTCAGATACTTTTAATGCGTTTCCTCCCCGATAATAGATACTTATATAATTTCCACGTATTTCGATATCCAGTGTATTATCTTTTTTTACATACGAAAGTAATTCTTTCAAATTATCCTCAAGTAGATCCGTAATGAATGTATTATTTAAAAATCTTTTCATTTGATTTTTTTATGCTATTGCTAAAAATATTGTTTTTACAAATTCTACTACATCAATTAATTTTTTTGCATTGTCATCAGTCTTCTCAAGTTTTGAAAAGTCAACAATAATTCTGTCATCTTTACTTACTACTGATATGTTAAATTCTGCAAATTTAATTTTTACAGAATTTGCTATTTTATTTGAAATATCTTTTTTTAGGTTTTCATAATTACTAAAGATTTCATTGTTGGTTTCAAACATACCTTTATTAATTTTAAATTCAATTTGGCTACCTTCAGTTTGTTTTTCATAACCAAATTCATCACTTTTTGGTAAATATAAAAAAGAACCCCTTTTACTTGATGTTGAATTAGCATCACTACAGTTTAACATATTTGCATGGTTGCAAATCATTTGTATTGAACGTCTTTTTTCATTTCCTTTTGGAACACCTATTTCAGATGTATCGATAAGATATTTATTCTGCTCTGCCCAGTCTTTCAAATGCTCCTCAAATTTTTCATTAAATCCGAAAGTTTTTTTCTTTATTAAATTTTTAAAAATGTTATGAGCAATAAAGAAAACAATAACAGCAACTCCTATCTGTGCAAAGTTTACCAAAATGCTTGGCCAATCACTCGGATCATTAATCAAAATCCATATTAACGCTAAACATCCAATTGTACCTAAAAAAATTGTCCAAAATTTTTCATCCTTCCAAAATGACTTTTTCATAATTGTATTTGTTTTAAATTTTACAAAGGCAACCTTTATTATAAAAGAGAAAAACATATTCACAAAAGTATTTCACTTCAAAACTCCTCATTTTCTTTTTTCCGGACTCAAAGTCTTCATAGCCTGTGATGCTTTGTCCCAGTCTTTCTGAGCCTTTTTGAAGTTTAGTAAATAATAATAAGCCATTCCTCGAAAATGATATGCGAAAAAATATTCTGGTTCTAATTCAATTACTTTAGTGAATATTTCTATCGCTTCAATATAATTAGCATTTTGATATTCCCTGGTAGCCGTTTCATATATATCTTCTGCCTCTTGAGAGATTTCAAATGCTTTTAACTGTTTACTTTCAAGTGACAAATCTCTTTGTGCGATCATTGTTTTGTAATAATATTGAACGAAGATTATGATACTTATTTAAAATTAATCCTTTTATTAAAAACAAAAAATCCTGAAAGCTCATCCTTAGAAAAATATCATTCTCTGATACTGTTCTTAAAACAAAAAACATTATTTTGTATCAGATGTGAATTTTATTAACTTAAATTTATTCATCATGAAAAAAATAATAGTCTTTATCACAATAGTTTTACTCTTCACAACTGTAAAATTATTCTCTCAGGATTTAACTCCTCAAGAGGTCTTTAAGATGTGCTCTCCTTCAGTAGTAGATATTTTCACGTATGATTATCAAGATGAAGAATGGATAAGTGGAAGCGGTGTCATTATTGAGCCTGGAATTATTGCAACAAATTTTCATGTCTTATCAGAAGCGAAAAAGTATGAGATTAAAAAAGACAGCGTAACTTTGGGTTTTGCAAAACTCATCGCAGCGAATGAATCAAGAGACATTGCGATCCTATCACTTGATAGTTTAGAGTTACCTGTTGTCAAATTGGGCGACTGTGATAACTTCATAGTTGGAGAAAATGTTTATACGATTGGTAGTCCATTCGAACTGAGCAACTCTTTTAGTAATGGGATTATAAGTGGATTAAAGAGAAACTTCGATATAATGTATAGTGATATGCTTCAATTCTCAGCAATAGTTTCTCCCGGCAGCAGTGGTGGTGCATTATTTAATTCAAAGGGTGAGTTAATAGGAATTACAACTCTCGGTTATGATACCTATCCCGGAATAAACTTTGCCATACCAATTTCATATTATGAAGATGTTTTAGTTAATAGAAATTATTACAGCGTAGATACGCTTACGATAGATTTAAGATTTCGAATGATCAATTCTTTTGTATATGAAGAGTATTCACAGGTTGAGCGTGTGTGCAACGAACTATTAGAAATCAACAAGTTTTATCCGGAGGCTTATTACTACAGAGGTTATGCCCGTTATAACTCAAGAGAATACAAATTGTCTTTTGAGGATTATAACAAACTCATGGAGATTTGCCCTGAAAAGAACTGGCTATATTATGATACAACTACTACAAAAGGAAAAGTTTTAAACACATACAGCAATCTTATAACAGGCTATACGAATGATTTAAAACAGAACAAATCAGACCGTGGACTTTATTTAAAAAGAGGTATAGTTTATTTCCTTATGCAAAATTATATAGCTGCTTCAAGAGACTTCAGCGAACACATGATACTCAACGACTCAGATTATGAAGCTTATTATTACAGAGGAGTATCGTATCTACATCTTAAATATAAAAAAGACGGAATTAATGATTTGAACAATGCTTTAGAACTGTTGTCAGTACAGAATGATAATCCAGAGTTGAAAAGTACTATAGAAAAGATATTGGAATATGGAATCAATATAAATTATGAGGAAGATTATACCAGGGCAGATGGTGATGAACGACCTAAAGGAGCTATTGGGAAATGAATGAGCTATTTAGATACTGCGTTTATTTTTTATCCTGGTTGAGTGATCTGTTAGGAATGACATATGAAGCGTTAAACGTTGTCATATTTTGTTTTATAAATCCAGCGTTAATAATATTTCTACTGATTGTTATTTTTAAACAGAAGAAAAAAATCACAGAATTATTAAAAGGATAATAAATTAGAAAATGTCTTTTAACTTCTTTGATATTATTTTAATATACATACTTTTTCTATTCGGTCTTTTATTTATTTTTCTCGCTAAAGCTTTTAAAGATTGTAGGACTGTAAGGATATACAAAAAGATAGGAGCATTCTTATTTCTATTTAGCTGTACATGTTTTATTCTTGGTTTTATTCAATCATACACTGTAGCAATAAAAGAAGATAATTTAAACTTACAAGATTTCATATCGCTGGAATCAAAAGATTCATTCGAATCTCAATTAGATTCCCTTTTTATAAGTTCTGATTCAGGAACAATGTTTGATATGAATAAAACTTTCAGAGAGGTAAAAAGAATTGGGGAATAATCACAACTCTCTAAACTTTAATTGCATGATATTATCCATTGGAAAGAAGACTATCATTCCACAAGGTCCGTATAGGGTTAATATACTCTGTCCTTTAATATTCTTTTCGATTTTATACTCATCAATATTATATTCTATTATAAAATCTTTATCATATAAATGGAGAGTAACTTTTAATTTCAATCCATCGCAAGGCTCTTCCAGCTCAGCATATTTGTTTTCTTTAGGGGGCTTCGCATTGTATTTATTGTATGAAGATGAACACCCTATTAGTACCAATACAAAAAGTATTATAAATATTTTTGAAATCTTTCTCATTTCAATTTAATTTTGATTTGTTTCTTCTTTCACGTCTAATGAAATTAATTTCCCTGCTATTTCTTCAATTGCAATGCGTTTTCCAAAATCATATAGCTTAGCTCTATTAGTGATGTAATTAAACAAATCATATTTGGTTTGTTCTTTTTTGCTCAATGACATCTCAAACTTTTCAACAAAATTGTTTGTTTCCTTTAAACCTAATAATGCTTCCAGACTTTTTTTTATGTTACTTAAATATTTTCTTCCCCCTGCATATTGCATCCTCCCCAATTGTTTTATTATAATCAATTTTGAATCCTCCAACTTATCAAGATTTTTCTTTAGAGATTCGAGAATATTCTTCTTGCTCTTATCGTAATGAACATACGTTGAAGAACCATTAACCGGTGCGATGGCTCCGTTAGTGCATATATATCTCAATATGTAATGATAAACACCCAGAGCTCTAAACCCTGTCTCTGAATTTAAAATATTAAATCCAAAACCGCATTTATCATCCACAACAGGCGCAGCATTGAGCAACTTTTGCCCATACATTCTCATACAAAAATCTGACCTTGAAACAGAGCCTATATCGAACGGTACACACATCTCCAGTATTTCCCTATCAGTTATATCAGTATATTTCATACTCGTGATTGTTAGAGCTTCATCGTTTTCAATTTTAACATTTACCTGGTCGGATTTTATGTTCAGTAGAAAATCATTACACACAGATACAATTGATTCTGTGCTGAGTTTATAGATAAGTCTTGTTGGAAACCAGTACCATTTAAGAAGTTTGTAAAGGAATGCTCTTCTAACCGGGTAATGTTTTACGCTTCCGTTTGTTACCTGAAGCAATAGTCTATCCTTGTCATCTTTCAATTTCAGTTTGGTTGGATCGACTGTTATTTTTTCTCTCTGTAAACTGTTAAGTTCCTCGAGCATAAGCTTGGGCTTTTGCTCATAATATATTTTCCCCTCTGCTATTTTCATTTTGTTATTTTTCATCTTTAATGTTTAAACCGGTTAAATGAATTAGATTGTTTTCATACAGTAATTCAAAACCAGATATTTCTTTTGTTTCAAATCTTCTTTCCTGACCTTCACAAAGACCTTTATGAGAAGTGAATTTCATGTCATCGAACTTATCAAGGAAATCTACCGTCTTGTACTTTACCTCAGCTTCATTAAACTCTTTTTTCTTCTTTATAAATATAGCATCCTGTGCAGCACCCTTTAAAAGCTTTGGGAAATATTCTTTGTATATGTCTTTTCTTCCAAAGATATCCAGACATATCAATTTATTGTTAATGAAAACAGACATACCATTTGCTGAGCTATCAGATTTGAAATCATTTATGAATTTATTGATATCCTTTTTCGATGTTTCATAAATTTCCGAGTAGTCTGACGTATCAGAATAAATTTTTCTAGAGGAATGTGAATCAGCTATTCCTTCCCATATTTTATTTTGGTCTGCGTAATGCCCACGTTTTTCCCGTAAACTTTTTGTCGTGGCTCTCGATTTACTGCATCGCATTGCAAAATCCATTGTGAAATCAGCAGAAGTAAATGACTTTGTTCTGTAAGCCCATCTGCCTGATTCAACACAGCTTACATTGATTTTTGATTTGGATTCAGGTGCTATAAACACAGAAGTATTTAAAACACGGTTCTGCTTTGCACCTATTAAGATATCCCCGTCCATCATGAATACAAACTGGTCTGACAGATTCCTTACAAGTAAATCATTCACACTCCCGGATTCAGAGACTTCTTCGATGATTAATTTTCTCTGCTTAATAGCTGTGTCTCCGCTTATATACATGAGTTTATCGGTTCCTTCTGTAGAAAGTTCAGCTATGGTCAAACACCCGTTATTTTGTATGTTCAAAATTTGAGATTGCATTTTTTTCTCCCTTATTTATTTTTATCTTAATTTACTTTTTATAATATTTACTTTAGTATCATTGAATGATATTATTTTCTTGAAAACATGCTGCAGAATCTGACACTACTTCCTGTGATATAGAATAATTCAATCAAACAGCATTTTGTTAAATTTCTATTATCATATTCCATGTTTGAAATTCAGACCAAGATAAAAAGACAGATAGAACTATTAGGTTTGTGCATTGCTAATGAAAGGAAAAATGCATTATCAATACTCGACCTGGCAGAGATATTCGATGTAGAAGAGCTTACCATAAAACGAGACCTGCAGGACTTGCGGGCAAACGGAATAGATATCCACTCTGCTAAAAATTACGGAGTCTGCATCACAGGTAAGATTCCACTTGAAAAATTAAAAGAAATTGCACGGCTTTATATTGGATTGTGTTTTTCACAGAACTCATTCGATAAATCTACTGCTCTGATGGTAAGCAAGCTAAAGGAGAAAGCAATCTGCAACATCGTTGTATTGCAGAGATGTATTGATAACAACAAAGCTGTCCTTATTACTTACGAGAAAGTTGCAAACGAACCAAGAAAGACAAGAGAAATATTTCCAATACAACTTTTTCAAACTGAAAATAATTGGAGAGTTCTTGCACTTGACAACGGTATTATAAAACAATTCCTTTTGAACAAGATAATCGAAGTAAAAGAGACAGGTAAAAAGTTCAAACGAGTACCTCAAAATCAAATCGATGACCTGTTCAAACATTCCTGGAAGAGCTGGCAGGGTAATGAGAAGTTTAATGTAAAGTTAAAGTTCTCAAAAGAATGGGCATCAAGGATTAAGCCACAGCAGTTAATGGAATCACAGATAATCGAAGAGTATGATGACGGAACGATGGACCTTTCAATTACAGTAAACTCATTAAGTGAAATAGCAAGCTGGATAGTAAGCAGAGGTGAAGGTGTTATAGTGCTCGAACCACCTGAACTAAAAGAAAAAGTTTTGGAGCTTGCAAAGGGGACGTTGGGGAATTATGAGTGAGAAAGAACCAAGGTTTTTCGTTTATGTTTTATAAGTTCTTGAGAATAAGTAAATTTGATGAGGAGATGCATTTAATACGAATTAGGGTTTAAACTTTAAAACATTTACAGATTATATATGTCTATTAATCAAAACCTGATAAATTTTATGTATGGAAAATCGCAAACAAATTGCATAAGCCATACCGAACTCCGTAGCAATTGAGAAAATACGTGTCCCAATGGGATATGAGAGATTATCAAACTTACAATACGTTAAACAAACAGTGAAACTAAAAGAATCAGAAATAGTTGAATTTAAAAAATCCACAGGTGAACTCAAAGAAGCACTCAAATCTATCTCTGCTATTCTTAACAAACACCAAAAAGGTGAATTGTATTTCGGGATAAAAAATGATGGTTCTCCTATAAAAGCTAAGTACTCAGTAAAAACACTGCGCGATATATCCCAATCTATTTCACACAAAATTGAACCAAAGATTTACCCATCGATAGAACTATCTAAGATCAGCTCAATTGAGGTTATTAAAATTACTTTAGAAGGTCACCAGATTCCTTATTCTGCCGAAGGAAGATACTATATCCGAGTTGCTGATGAAGATAAACAATTATCTGCAGATGAGTTAAAAAGATTTATCATTAACCATCAAGATATTCGATGGGATAAAACAAGAAACGATTCAGCAACTCTTAAAGACATTGATCACTATAAGGTAAAAGCATATTGTAAACAAGCAGAAATAAAATTTACATCATTAAGCGATGTATTAGATTCACTTAATTTACTTGCAAGTAAGAAACCTTTAAACGCTTGTGTTGTATTGTTTTCGAAAAAACCGGAAAAGTTTTTCTCAAACACAAAATTAATGTGCAGTATTTTTGCCACAACGAATACAGCTCATATTATCGACCAAAAGGAATTCACCGGCGATTTGTTTTATCTATTACACGAAGCTGAAAATTATATTCTTAAAAACATACACATCGGAATGAAGGTCGATGGTTTATACAGAAAGGATGTCCCGGAAATAGATAATGAAGCTTTGCGAGAAGTCATCATTAATGCATTTTTGCATAGAGATTATTTTAATCCTGATTTTATCTCGATAGGAATTTTTAAGGATAGAATAGAAGTAAAAAATCCCGGTGGACTTTTCGGAGGTCTTAGTATTCAAGACATCATCAAAAGAAACATTTCTAAACGAAGAAATGAAGTTATTGCCGATGTACTTAGTAGAGCACACTATGTTGAAAGGAAAGGGAGGGGTATTGCACTTATTCTTGAAAAAGAACCACAAACAAAATTTGATCTATTATCGGATGTCTTTATAACAACTCTTGAAAGAAAAGGTGTTCAAATAGATAAAGGGTTGGTAAAAGGGTTGGTAGAAGGGTTGGTAGAAAATCAGAAAAAAATTGTCTGGCTTATCTATGAAAACCCAAAAATTTCCAAGAGTGAAATTCATAAACAGATTGGTATATCTACAACAGCAATTGATAAAAACATTGAAAAACTCAAGAATTTGGGTATTTTAGAAAGAATTGGACCAGCTAAAGGAGGAAGCTGGAAAATAAGGACCAATTAAATTTGTTTAAGAAATTATATCAAGGTTGCAAACGGTTAGTAGAAGGGTTGGTAAATAAGTTGGTAGTAAATATAGTGTTTGAAATGGTTGGTGGAGACAGGGGGATTAATTAGAATTTAAATACTTGTGCACAAAAATTAAATGTTTTGTGTAAGTTTTTAATACTTGCACAATGAGTGTGCATAATGAATCGTAGGTGTCCTCGAACCTCCTGAACTAAAAGAAAAAGTTATAGAGCTTGCGAAGGGCACACTGGGGAATTATGGGTGAGAAAGAGAAAAATACATAGAGGTTAATGATTTAAAATTAACGGATATTTTTAAAGCATGGGGTATATAGTACTTGATGAAAGCGGAGATCTTGGATTTGATTTTACAAAGGAGAAAATCCGTTGTTTCCATAAATACAAAACCCTGTATGCTATTTTAGAGCAACCATACGGAGGCCCACATACAGGGATTTACTTGTTAAACTTTTATACAACAAACATAATGAAGTTATAATTGTATGTCAAGTTAACTTGATAGTTATGCAGACAAAAGCATTATTGTACTCGAACTTCATAATCTTAATGCAAAAGTTATTAAGCTTGCTAAAAGACACTGGGGAATTATGAGTGAGGCAAGGAGTTGAAATAGTCGAATTATAACTATTTTTCATGAAGAATTAATATTTAATTTATTATTAATGGAATTTAAATGATTTTCATGTTATCTTGGTGATATAAGTGTTTTTCATAGAATATTATTATAAATAACCGTATTTCACAATATGTAACCATTATTCACAAAATATTATGAAAAATAATTGTATTTCACGATCTGTAACTGTTTTTCATGAAAGAATTACACCCGAAAAAGGAGAATTGGCTGGTTATGGTGCACTAATCGATGCATTTGCTCTTAAAGTTCCGATACCTGATAGACTATCGTTAATAAGTAAAAAGACAAGACATTACGATACTGAAGAATGGGCTGTTTTTACTCCCAGACACTCACCGAAAGACGATTTATTCAGTCATCTAACATTTGCCTTGAAATATGAAGGATTGGAGCTAAATGTTTTGAAATCTTTATTTTTGACTATTGACGAAAACGAGATAACAAAAATAATTACTAGTGAACCCACCGGGCAGTATAGCAGAAGAATTTGGTTTTTGTATGAATGGTTGTTGAATAAAAAGCTTGACATCCCGGATTTAAAAACGGGAAACTTTATTGATCTAATAAATCCAAAGCTGCAGTACCCGGGACCTTCAGAAAAATCTAAAAGACATCGTGTTAATAATAACCTTCCTGGTGTTAGGAGTTTCTGCCCTTTAATCAGGCGTACAAAAAAACTGGAACAATTTATCGAGCTTCACCTTTCTAAGAAACTGGAAGCTGCCTTGAGTAAAATTCAGAAAAATATTTTGTTGCGTGCATCAGCATTTCTTCTACTAAAAGATTCAAAAGCCTCCTATGCTATTGAAGGAGAAACACCGCCGCAAAACAGGGCTCAAAGATGGGGAAGAGCTATTGGACAGGCTGGGGAAAAATTGATATCAAAAGAAGAGTTTTTCAGATTGCAGCAAATCATTATTGAAAGCGATCGGTTTGTGAAAATGGGATTTCGTAAAGAGGAAGGTTTTGTCGGAGAGCACGACAGAACGACAGGGACGCCGATCCCTGATCATATTTCAGCAAAATGGGAGGATTTAGATACATTAATGCAAGGACTTATAGATACGAATAACAAACTTCAAGATTCTGACTATGATGCTGTTTTAGCAGCTGCAATAATTGCCTTTGGTTTTATTTTTATTCATCCTTTTGTTGATGGAAATGGGCGTATTCATCGATACCTTATTCATCATGTTTTGTCTAAAATGGGATTTGCTAATAAAGGAATGATATTTCCTGTCTCTTCTGTAATTTTAGAAAGAATTGATGAATACAGGGAAGTATTGGAAACTTATTCCATACCTCGAATGAATTTAATTGATTGGAAAAAGACCGCTGATAATAATGTAGAAGTCCTTAATAATACAACTGATTTATACCGTTATTTTGATGCAACCAGGCAAGCAGAATTTCTTTATAGCTGTGTTCGGGAGACAGTTGATGTAACTATACCTGAAGAGGTAAAATATCTCAAAAATTTTGATCGAATGAAGGTGTTTATTGAAGGGCAGTTTGATATGCCGGATAAAACATTTGCACTTTTAATACGATTTTTGGAACAAGGACATGGCAAACTTTCTAAAAGAGCAAGAAGTAATGAGTTCAAAAACCTGAGCCAAGATGAAATCGTGTCAATTGAAAATGCCTATGCTGATATTTTTGATAAATGAAATCATTGATAAATAAACCTCCCGAACTTAAAGAAAAAGTTATGGAGCTTGCGAAGGGGACGCTGAGAAATTATGAGTGAGAAAAGTATCATTGAATGATACTGTTTTTAAATTTAGAAATGTTATATTTAAAATAATTAGGTTTTAATTAACAAGCAAAACCATGAAAATTTTTTATTCAAAATTGAAATAATTACAATAGAAATGAAGATGATGTTATTATAAAGTATAAAATTTGAAATATTAAATAGAAACATGATAAAATCTTTATATAATATTGGATTAATTTTAAAAGAAAAATATCCTGAGTATTTTGAACCGTTGAGATATCTTATTGTAAAGTAGGTAGAAAAAAGAAAAAACAAACACTTTAAATATATATTCAATAAATGCTTGATACATTACTAAAAATTGGTAAATGGCAAAGCCAGGGTAAAGGCGAATGGGCTCGCTTTTTAGATAAACCAAAGATACAGACAGAGGATAAAAAGGGGAATAAAATTTCCCACTTTATTCTTCCAATAATTTTTGATTTAGATGAAATGGAGGTGATAATTGATGCGAAGAATCTTAGAGAGTACGATGAAAGTGATATAAGCAAATATTTTTTGCTAAAAAATTTAGGCAGAAGATTTAAGCCATTCTATTCCGCTTCACTATCCGGTAAATATGAACAAGTCTTTAAGAGTTTTTTTGGAAAACCATTAACTGAAGTAAAATATGGTGAACTAAAATCAATTATTATCAAAGACTACCCGAACTTAGATAACAGTAAATTTACTTTGCTTATTGATAAAATCTTTAAACTTAAAAGTAAGGCGGAGATATTGATTACCGAAGAAGATGGTGAAGGAAATTCGAAAATAAACTTTCTTAAGATTATAAAGGACTTGAACCTTGAAAGAAGTGAAAATGTTGCTATGATTTATATTGAAGTTAAATATAAAGAATTTGGAATAAACGATCCAAAGCCATTTGCTGAATTAGATGAATATAGGGAGTTTTTGGAATTAAAATACTCCGTAAAAGATTACAAAAAGAAGTCTGAAAATTTAAGTAATGTAAGTTCAAAAAAACTATGTTACGCCAATAATGAGTACTATGAAAATGTTACCGAACTAAATTTAACCGCAGGTTACAGCTTAAATAAAATGTTTGTTACAACAACCCAAAACTATATAAATAGATTTGATAAAAAAAACGCAGCTATAAATTACCAGGTTTCGGTTTCTAATCAAGAAAAACTAGATTTTGCTTCCAAGTATTTACTTGAGAAATATAGAATTTCAATAGCTAATATAGACCACGTTATAATCCCCCAATTCCGTGAAAGTGAAAATCTTGATTGGGAAATGGTTTTAACAGGTATCAAGAAGAAGGCGGACATTTTATTCCACTTTAATACGCTTGAAGATTTGGTAAAAAATATCGAAGATGAAACAGAAGATATTTTCTGGATAAATTTTATGGCGTATGAATCCGATGGTAACTTTTTCAAATCAACTGAACTTATCAAGGATGTAAGCAATTTTCATTTTCAAAAGGTCATACAGGCATTTAGTGATATTC
This sequence comes from Ignavibacteria bacterium, assembly GCA_016783945.1. Taxonomy (GTDB): domain Bacteria; phylum Bacteroidota; class Ignavibacteria; order Tepidaquicellales; family Tepidaquicellaceae; genus BS750m-G4. The sequence goes on along the minus strand of JADHVP010000004.1, from coordinate 14,430 downwards.
ACTGGGAACTAAAGGAAGCTAATTATATTGATTGGAATTCAGTAATGACTGAATACGGAAATCCAGGGAGGTTTTTTAATCTCAATACTATTTATGGACTAATTCCAATTCGAAAGGATAAGGAAAAGAGGAATAAAGCCTTAGACTTGTTTAAGTCAATTTTGGAAAACAGGAACATTAATCATGTTAAGCTTTTTGATTACTTCTGTGAACTTATTTTATGTCATTACTACGAGCGATACAACAGCTATAATAATATCATTAAATCTTCTAAAGATTATTTTGGAAAAACTGTACGCGATAGTGTTTTTAAATACCACGCTTTCATTCAAGTACTAAAAAAATTAAATCTAATAAATATGGAAAAAATAAAACCAATCACCGAAGAAACCAGAAATAAGTATGACCAAGCCATACAAGATTTCTTCAACAAAATGCAACTCAATACAGCACAGCAATCAATGTTCTATCTTGGACGTATGTTAAATGCGGTTGAATTTGTTCAAATTAAAAAGAAAATTAAGAAAACCGTCATCAATAAAGTAAATTTCAACGGGATGGATATAGATGACATCGAAAGATTAAGGAAGGATTTAATTGAAAAATCTAGACAACATAATACTATCGGCAAGATTATTTTTACTGATAGAAAATTTGGAGAACTATTCGATTTTAATAATTGGAAACTGAACCCGAAGGAAGCCGTTTTCTTTCTTCTTACCGGCTATTCTTTTGGTATAAGTACAAAAGAGGCAAAAGAAATTGAAGATGTAGAAACCGAAGAAACTGAAAATTAATTATAAACTTTAAATAAATATAATATGAAAGAGACAATAAAAAACTCATCAGATTTCCTGTTCATATATGAAGCTATACAATGCAATCCAAATGGCGACCCGGATCAGGAAAACAAACCAAGAATGGATTATGACACCAATACCAATTTGGTTACTGATACTCGTGTGAAAAGATTTATTAGGGATTATTTAAAATCCACGAACAAAGATGAATGTATATTTGTAGATATGGAAGGTAATTCAAAAGTAAGCGTTGATAGCAAACTAAAGGCCGTCGTAAAAAGGACTATAGAAAATCCTGGAGAATTAGAAAAAGTATTTACAGAAAATAAAGATGCACTAGATATTTACAAAAAAATCATTAGTAAAGAAAAAGAACCGGATAAAGTATGGAAAGTTATTGCAGACAAAAAATTCAAAGATAAGGAAGTTAATTACGAGCTTCTTGCTTATTTAGTGAAAGAAAAATTTATTGATATAAGAATGTTCGGAAGTGCTTTTGCAGTTGCCGGTTTTACAAAAGCTTATACGGGTCCAATCCAATTAAACTGGGGTTATTCATTCAATAAGGTAGAACTGATTGATTCAAGTTCGATAGTTACGATAATGAATGATGATAGTAGCACTTTCGGAAAAGACTATAGAGTACATTACAGTTTATTAGGTTTTAATGGAACGATTAATACTCCCGCAGCTAAAACTACCGGATTAACAGATGAAGATGTTGAAGTTTTCCGAAATGCCCTTTGGGAAAGTATTCCAGCAAATCCTACCCGCTCTAAGCTTAATCAATATCCAAAACTTTATGTGGAAGTTATTTATAACGAAAGGTTTTCAAATGGTCAATTCGGTGATTTAAGAAATTATGTAGATGTATCTCCTAAATCAGGTGTTTCCGAAAAACAAGTTAGAAAGTTTAATGATTTGGAAATTAGTTTTAACAGACTATTGACCTTGTTGAAAGAAAATAAAGGTGAAGACAAGAAAATAAAAGAAGTTAAAATTAAATCTTCATCAGATATTATTATTTCACTTTAAGTTAGGTTATTAAAAACTTGGTCTATGGAAATATTATGTTTTAAAATACGTGGTAAGTTGGCTCATTTCAGAAAATATTATGCAAATAACACTGCGTTTAGCTTTTCAATTCCACCACGCACCAGCTTGATGGGAATTGTTGCTGCTGCAATGGGTTTGCCAAAAAATTCCTATTATGAAGATTTAGCTTCTGAAAAAATACACTTTGGTATTAGGGTATTAAGTCCACTAAAAAAAAGTTTTCACCGCCTAAATCTTTTGAGTATTAAGTCAATTGGTGATATGGCTAAAAAATGGTCATCAGATTTCAGAGGTGAAGAAGGTAGAATCCAAACTCCTTTTGAGGTTGTAAGTGGCTGGGATATTAGGAAAGTTGAAGTGATATATCAGGTTTTTATTTCACCTACTAAATTTGGACTTGAGACATACCAAATTGTCAAAGAGCGATTCTTAAATCAGGTTCCGGTTTTCAACATTACCCTTGGAACTGCAAATTTTACTGCTTCCATCTCAGATATTGAGTGTCTTGATAATAATAAAATAATAGAAAAATCATCGAATGACTATGTTTTGATAAATACTGCTGTACCAACTAATTTGATTCAGGATTTAAAGTTTGATAAGGAAGAGTTCGGCAATTACAATTTTATAGAAGAAGATATGATGCCCGGGGATTTTGTAGCTAATGGCAATCGGGAAGTTAGAAAAATGAATCGCTTACTTTTCTCAATTACTCCATACCCTATAAGAGTAAAACTAAAAAAATCATATTATGAAATTGAATTGAAAAATGAAATCGTCAATCTTCAATTCATGGATGTATGACTTACTTTTCGCATAGTAAGATCGGAAATGATGGTAATGTGTATGGAACAAAAAAACTTATTGATCACGTCAATGGAGTTTTAGAAAAAGCCCATCTTCTTCATTCGCCGAACCTTGATTTAGGATTTTCTGACGAAGACTTGAAAGATTTGCTAAAAATAGTAGTTCAATTTCATGACTTAGGTAAATACACTTCATATTTTCAAAATTACTTACTTAAAAAAGAGCCAATTGATGGCATTCTAAAACAACACTCACGTATAGGTGGCTTTGCAGCTTATAATTTGTTAAAAGAAAAGGACGAGAAAAAGGCTTTATTGGCTTTATTCCTCATTTTTTTACACCACTCTCAATTAATCGACATACTTCAAATTTCAGAGAGATTGAATGACAATCTTTCAAAAGTCATTGATTATCAAAAGAATGATTTGCAAAAGTATTTAAATAATATTCAAACGGATTTACGGGTGGATAATCTTTCAGAAATTATTCATTATCCTGAAGAAAAACCCATTAGAAGAGGCTTCAAAGTCTGGTCTAAAAAAAATCAAAATATTAAAGACTATTTTTTGATTAATTATTTGTTTTCGTTGTTAATTGAATCAGATAAATTAGACGCGTCTGATACAATAGTTTATATCCCTAAATCAATTGAAAAAAATGTAGTAGATAAGAGATTTGGAAATTTTGATTTTAACATATCAAAATATGGTATGATAAACCTATCCAATAATCAATTCAGAAACTTCTGTCGTGCTCAAGTAATTTCCAATCTCGAACAACAGGATATTCTCGATCATTATATCTTTACGCTAACAGCCCCCACCGGAATTGGAAAGACAATGATCTCCTTAGACTTTGCATTAAAATTAAAAGCAAAGGTTAAAGAAGAATCTAAATTGGAATGTAGAATAATTTATGCACTGCCATTCATTAATATTATTGAACAGGCTATAAAGGAATATAAAGATACTTTACCAGTTGGGACTGAAATTTTAGGTCATTATCAATACGCTGATTTTTTTGGGGAAGAAAAAGAAAAGCGAAATGAAGACGGAGCCGAGCAACATTATAACCAAAGACTAATGGCATTAGATACATGGCAGTCAGATGTTGTGATTACTTCTTTTGTTCAATTCTTTGAAACATTGATTGGTAATAGAAATAAGTTACTAAAAAAATTCAATCATTACGCCAATTCAATTATAATTCTAGACGAAGTTCAAACGCTTAGGCTTGATCAAATGCCTTTGCTAGGTGCAGTATTATTTTATCTTGCCAAATTTTTAAAATCAAGAATTATATTAATGACTGCTACAAAGCCAAAAATATTTGAAATGGCTCAAGAGCAAATACTATCAAAAGAAGGAGAAACTGTAAAACCGTTAGAACTATTGGACTGTTACCAAGCAGTGTTTTCTATATTTGAAAGAACTAAAATCGTTCCATTAATAGATTTAAAGTTAGAATATGACACTTTGACTAATGTTTTTATTAAAAAATTTTTCTCTAAAAAATGGGAATCAAATAAATCCTGCATCATAGTATGTAATACAGTAAAAAGATCAATAGAAATCTTTGAAGCAATAAAAATTTACTTAGAGCAAAAAGGATTCAATAATCCTATAGAATATTTATCTACTAATATTATTCCCGCTCACAGATTTGATAGGATAAGTGAATTAAAAGAGCAGATTAATTCAGATCAGGCACCTATTTTAGTCTCAACTCAAGTTGTTGAAGCAGGTGTTGACTTGGATTTTGATATGGGATTTAGGGATTTAGGTCCTATTGACTCCATAATTCAGGTTGCTGGAAGAGTAAATCGTAATAATAATCCTAAAAAAAAGAATTCACCACTTTACATTGTTGACTTTGGTGATGCACAAAAGATTTATGGACGAATAACTAGCGACCAAGCCAAATTAGCACTTGAAGGAAATTCAGAGTTTTTAGAAAAAGATTATCTAAATATAATCAATAAATATTTTGATAATATAAAAGATAAAAAATCTTTTTCACGTTTCAATAAGATTTTTGAGTCTATGAAGATGCTTCGATATGACTCTGAAAACAGTGAAGATTGTCCTGTTTCAAATTTTAAAATCATAGAAGAATCCGTAAATACAACTGCCGTATTTATAGAACAGGGAGAGTATGAATCAAATTTAAAAGAAAAGTATTTGGCAAAAATTAAAAGTGAAATTTCAAAAACTGATTTCGACAAATATTATAAACAAGATTTTAATCAAAGAATAATTGCAGTTCCGAAATATTATCTAAAATCACTCGAGCAAGAAGGAAATAGTACAACATTAACAGACAATATTATGATAGTACCTAAAGAATTATTAGAAAAATACTATAATGCTGAAACAGGATTTATCAGAAAAAAAGAAGATGAAGATAAAAGTAAAATAGTGATGTTATAAAATTTACACAACATGCACATCCTCACTTCCACAATACGTTTCCCCGAAATAAATCTCCTCACACGCGATGCTCACAAACTACGCGGATACTTCGGGGACTTGTTCAAAGAACATTCTCAGTTGCTTCATAACCATTTCGAAGATGGTACGCAGATATATAAATATCCAGTAGTTCAGTATAAAGTGGTGAAAGGAGTTCCTATGTTAGTTGGGATTAACGAGGGTGCTGAACTTTTAACATCGCTGTTTCTAAAAATAAAAGAATTGAATATTGAAAATAAAATTTACCCGGTTTACAGTAAGAATATTGAAAACAAAAATTGCGAAACAGGTTTGACTAATGAACTTCACGAATATGAATTTGAGACTCTTTGGATGGCTTTGAACCAGTATAATCATAAACGATATATTAAATTAAAAAAAGAAAAACAAAAAAATGATATTTCAAAATTATTGGATGGCATTTTAACCGGTAACATTTTGAGCTTTTTTAAGTCAATAAATTATCATGCTTCTGAAAACATTTTAATAAAAAGCGATTTAATAGAGAAGAAGACAAGTTTTAAGAACAAATCAATGATTGCTTTTAAAGGTAAGTTCACAACTAATGTCTTGCTGCCGGATTACATTGGTATTGGAAAATCTGTATCGAGAGGTTTTGGATGTATAGTAAGAAAATTTTAGATATTTTTGTGTTATGACTCCAAAAATATACAATAATATTGTATGCTGCCTCCAAAAATATTTGCTACGAAGCATTCATGAGTTATTAAAAACATAAAGTAATAAAAATATTTTTCATAAATCTCAGTGTCTTCTCCGTGAAACTCCGTGTAACAAAAAACATACACGAGAAAAAATAAATTGTAATGCAATTAAACATTAACACAAAAGGCGCCTACATTCATATTAAAGATGAGATGTTTGAAGTAAAAGTTAAAAATGAAAATCAAGAAATTCAGAAATACCATTACTCGGCAAAAAAAGTTACGAGCATTGTATTAGCACAGGGAATTGCTCTTAGCACAGATGCAGTTAAGCTTGCTGTTAAAAATAACATTGACATAGTATTTATAGAAAATGATGGACATCCCTTAGGTCGTGTTTGGCATAGTAAACTCGGCAGCACAACCAAAATTAGAAAAAAGCAATTACAAGCAAGTACGAGTTCAGTTGGTGTTTGGTGGATTAAACTATGGATTAACACAAAAATTCAAAACCAGTTTGATTTTTTGAAAGATCTAAAAAAACATAGGGGTACAAAAGCTGAATTCATTGACGAAAAAATTGAGAACATAGAAAAATTAAAGAAATCACTGGAGTTATTAAAAGGGAATGAAGTTAAAGACTTCGCAGATACATTAAGAGGATTAGAGGGAACATCGGGAAGGATTTATTTCGAAACACTTTCAAATTTACTTTCAGAAGAATATAAATTTAAAGGGAGGAGTTCAAGACCGGCAAAGGATTCATTCAATGCTTTTTTGAATTATTCTTATGGTATTTTGTATTCCAAAATTGAGAAAGCTCTTATCATCGCAGGAGTTGATCCTTATGTGGGCTTTTTGCACAGAGATGATTACAATCAATTAAGTATGGTATTCGATTTCATAGAACCATACAGAATATTTGCAGAAAGAGTTGTGTTTAAATTATTTTCCGGTAAAAAAGTTAATCAAACTCATGTTGATAAGATTACTAATGGATATACATTAAATAAAAACGGAAAAATTTTGTTAGTCGAATCATTCAACAAATATTTTGAAGAGGAAAAGGTGAGATATAAAGGACGGAATCAAATAAGAAGCAATGTTATTCAATTTGATGCACATGCTTTCGCTAATTCATTAATAAAAGATATATGATCGTTTGGGTCATGTATGACATAAAAAAAGATAAACCAAGAACCACAGTTGCAAAAATCTGCAAGCAAACCGGATTATACAGAGTTCAGTATTCAGTTTTTCTTGGTACTTTGGAATTAAGCGAGAAAGATGCATTGAAACTAAGGATTCAAGAACTTATAAACGAAGATACAGATTCAGTTTATATTTTTCCCATGAGCAAAAGTGAGTTGAAACAAACTGTTTTACTTGGTCAGGCGTTCGATAAAAAATTAGTAACAGACCAGGTTAAGTCTCTTTTGTTTTGATAACTGTTCTAAAAGTATATGAGCATAACTCCTTCTCATATTATCGAGTATCTATTTTGTCCAAGGTATACTTACTTTGAATATGTGTTATGTATACCTCAATTCGAGGAAAAATATTATAAAGTAATTAAAGGGAGAGAACTGCACAGCGATAGATTGAAAATTAACAGAGATTATTTAAGGCAGCGAATTGGAGTTACTGAAAAATATCTGGATCAGTACTTGACAAATGAAAATTTGAGAGGGCAGGTCGATGAAGTTTTACTTTTAAGTGACGGTACAATGGCACCTCTTGATTATAAATTTGCGGAATATAAGGAAAAATTGTTTGAAACATATAAGACACAATTGTATTGTTATGCAATTTTGATAGAATCAAATTATGGAAAGGAAGTATGCAAAGGGTTTTTGGTTTACACTCGAAGCAGGAACAAACTTTTAGAAGTGAACATAACAGATTCCGATAAACGATTCGTAAATGATTGCACTAAAGAGATTGTTAGTATTATAAATGATAATTATTTTCCGAAGGCAACGAAATATAAACTAAGATGTGTTAATTGTACATATCGCAATATTTGTGTAAAATAAAATGCCGCGCGATGATTTATTAAATTTTTTTTCTTACAATAAATAAGTTCTATAAGTATAAATCACTTATCCAAAATATTTTTACGGAAATGTTAGAAAAATTAGAGAAAACAATTGAATATTTTATAAAAAAGAAACCATTTAACATTAAAAATATTATTACTATCATCTTATTAATAAATGTTTTGTTAGGAAATACGAGTTCTTTTATATAATCCATCACAACAAGGATTGAAACAAAAGAGTGTATGTCAAAGTCAAAAATAGATACATTGTTCTTTTATATAATCCATCACAACAAGGATTGAAACTGGAATAGTTGATAACATTGACATCATTCAGTCAGGTTCTTTTATATAATCCATCACAACAAGGATTGAAACTAAATCCAATTCAATTTTTTCTCATCATTTCAAATTGTTCTTTTATATAATCCATCACAACAAGGATTGAAACGAGTACTATTAATAGATAATATTGTTTCCCAATCAGTTCTTTTATATAATCCATCACAACAAGGATTGAAACATATTTTTCTCATGTAGTTTGTCAAAGTTCCTCCAGTGTTCTTTTATATAATCCATCACAACAAGGATTGAAACATATTTTTCTCATGTAGTTTGTCAAAGTTCCTCCAGTTCTTTTATATAATCCATCACAACAAGGATTGAAACGCTCTGCTATAGCATTGCTAAACCTTTGCTTAACATTGTTCTTTTATATAATCCATCACAACAAGGATTGAAACTCATATATAAAACTAAACTCTTCACTCGGATTGTAGTGTTCTTTTATATAATCCATCACAACAAGGATTGAAACCAATTAACTTTCAAGATAGTATTCTTAAAGAAAGTGTTCTTTTATATAATCCATCACAACAAGGATTGAAACATTTTTATATCCATTTCCTCATATTCGTATAGTTTCATGTTCTTTTATATAATCCATCACAACAAGGATTGAAACAAAAAACTACATCCGTATCTGTCTTTCCGGGTGCAAGTTCTTTTATATAATCCATCACAACAAGGATTGAAACGCTCCTCGTTTCTTTTGAGGCTGGTCGAGTCCTCTGTTCTTTTATATAATCCATCACAACAAGGATTGAAACCTGAATTGGTATCTATATTCGTAAATACTAAGGAATGTTCTTTTATATAATCCATCACAACAAGGATTGAAACATTCAGCTATCACCAACCCGCAAGCATAATCATTAAGTTCTTTTATATAATCCATCACAACAAGGATTGAAACAAGCAAACAATGAAAACTATTGTAAATACTTTCATGTTCTTTTATATAATCCATCACAACAAGGATTGAAACCAGATTCAACAACAACCTTAAAAAAGGATAGCTATTGTTCTTTTATATAATCCATCACAACAAGGATTGAAACAAAATAAAACAAACAGTATTCCCTTTCCGCTTAACACGTTCTTTTATATAATCCATCACAACAAGGATTGAAACTGTTTCTTACTCGCTTTCATTATTTCAAAAACTGCCTTGTTCTTTTATATAATCCATCACAACAAGGATTGAAACAAAATTAAAGGCTTGTTCATGAACTCTACTAACCGAGTTCTTTTATATAATCCATCACAACAAGGATTGAAACCTAAAACCCAAAGACAAGGTGTTTCCATTTGGTTTTGTGTTCTTTTATATAATCCATCACAACAAGGATTGAAACTGTAGAAGCCTTCAAAAAAATTGGAGGCTTTTTTCTGTTCTTTTATATAATCCATCACAACAAGGATTGAAACAAAAAAATGGTATCTTGTAGAATTCACATTGCTGTGTTCTTTTATATAATCCATCACAACAAGGATTGAAACCGGTTATGAGTAACAGCCCCAAAAACCTCACTACCGTTCTTTTATATAATCCATCACAACAAGGATTGAAACATAGCTTTTCTCTTTATCTGTAGTGCAGTTTATTCGGTTCTTTTATATAATCCATCACAACAAGGATTGAAACGCAGTTTCTCTAAGTCCTTTTGATCCTCTTTTTGAAGTTCTTTTATATAATCCATCACAACAAGGATTGAAACTAAATCTGGTCACCATAGTCATATATCTTGATCTGTGTTCTTTTATATAATCCATCACAACAAGGATTGAAACGTTTCATATATCTTTGTGTCCAGGTCTTTGATGAACGTTCTTTTATATAATCCATCACAACAAGGATTGAAACTTGTGCGGTTTGAATTCGACACTGATGGTTCGCAAGTTCTTTTATATAATCCATCACAACAAGGATTGAAACACTACAGTATCCGTTTTTGTCAGGTATCGAGTAACGTTCTTTTATATAATCCATCACAACAAGGATTGAAACTCCAGTCCCAATCTTCCTTCTTCTTCAAATACTGCCTGTTCTTTTATATAATCCATCACAACAAGGATTGAAACAAAATAAAGCCACTGGATTCTTCGCTTCGCTCAGAAGTTCTTTTATATAATCCATCACAACAAGGATTGAAACTACACCATCAACACTTTCGTCCTCTTCCCCGTATCCTGTTCTTTTATATAATCCATCACAACAAGGATTGAAACCTATGCTTAACCTGTATGCTTTTCAAAGGAGTTATGTTCTTTTATATAATCCATCACAACAAGGATTGAAACAAAATAAAATAAACAGTATTCCCTTTCCGCTTAACAGTTCTTTTATATAATCCATCACAACAAGGATTGAAACAACAATCTAACATTACTAAAAATAGTCTTGTTACCTGTTCTTTTATATAATCCATCACAACAAGGATTGAAACGAATTTGAATAGTAGGAGGAGGCTCCATTACATTAAGTTCTTTTATATAATCCATCACAACAAGGATTGAAACTTAAACTATATAAAAGTTGGTAACATTCACCTATAGTTCTTTTATATAATCCATCACAACAAGGATTGAAACTCAAAGAAAACCTGTCTATCCAATCAGTAGGCAAAGGTTCTTTTATATAATCCATCACAACAAGGATTGAAACGTGGAAACGTACAGGCTGAGGCTGGGTATCACTTTGTTCTTTTATATAATCCATCACAACAAGGATTGAAACTTAGAAATAATCGGGACTAATGAAAGTATATGCTTTAAGTTCTTTTATATAATCCATCACAACAAGGATTGAAACGTGGACTCCATTTGGACTCTTGAAAGGCGGAGGTAAGTTCTTTTATATAATCCATCACAACAAGGATTGAAACGAAATATTGAAGGGAATTGAGGGAGTTAGAGAGAGGGGTTCTTTTATATAATCCATCACAACAAGGATTGAAACGAAATATTGAAGGGAATTGAGGGAGTTAGAGAGAGGGGTTCTTTTATATAATCCATCACAACAAGGATTGAAACATCTTTGCATCCTCAAATGAATCACTTACTGACTTCTGTTCTTTTATATAATCCATCACAACAAGGATTGAAACTTCGATATATTAGTGAAGCTTGCATCTTTTGGATTTGGTTCTTTTATATAATCCATCACAACAAGGATTGAAACGTCGTAGCTGATGCTCCGCCCGTCTTTGGGATGAATGTTCTTTTATATAATCCATCACAACAAGGATTGAAACTTAAATAATCAAAACAATGACAATGGACAAAACAAAAAGTTCTTTTATATAATCCATCACAACAAGGATTGAAACAATGCACTTGTATAGTTTCTCATATAGACGGTTACAGGTTCTTTTATATAATCCATCACAACAAGGATTGAAACGATATTACCACTGGAGATGTTACACTTGGGGGAGATTGTTCTTTTATATAATCCATCACAACAAGGATTGAAACTCTTCTTCATAATTTTCCTTAAACTTGTTATACAGTTCTTTTATATAATCCATCACAACAAGGATTGAAACTAATAATCATGTGGAAAATCATCTATAAAATCCTTAGTTCTTTTATATAATCCATCACAACAAGGATTGAAACTTAGAAAAGCAAAAGATATTACAAGAGATACTTGAATGTTCTTTTATATAATCCATCACAACAAGGATTGAAACTGTCTTCGCCGTCACCCGTTCTTAATGCCTTTTCTGTTCTTTTATATAATCCATCACAACAAGGATTGAAACTGATGGGGATGGGTAGTATGTCTCAATATAAATTACAAGTTCTTTTATATAATCCATCACAACAAGGATTGAAACTTGAATGGGTTTCAATACCATCAGTTCCCTTTCAACCGTTCTTTTATATAATCCATCACAACAAGGATTGAAACATAAATCTCTTTCACTTGATGAATAATGATACAACGTTCTTTTATATAATCCATCACAACAAGGATTGAAACTACAGGAACGAAATGGTATGAGGAGAGCGGATATTTTGTTCTTTTATATAATCCATCACAACAAGGATTGAAACAAATATACGGTACTGGGCATGATGTAAAAGAGGAAAGTTCTTTTATATAATCCATCACAACAAGGATTGAAACATGTATAACCAAGAATTAATTAAACAATTTTCTATAAAGTTCTTTTATATAATCCATCACAACAAGGATTGAAACGAACAAAAAATTAATGACTATTGTTTAGAAAATGAGTTCTTTTATATAATCCATCACAACAAGGATTGAAACTGTTAGATGAAAGTCAATTCAGTGGCATAGATGGGAAGTTCTTTTATATAATCCATCACAACAAGGATTGAAACACAGAAAGTTATTTAAATATTACAAAATTAGCATAAAGTTCTTTTATATAATCCATCACAACAAGGATTGAAACATCCTAATATTGTATGATACAACACCAGACATTATGTTCTTTTATATAATCCATCACAACAAGGATTGAAACTCCAACTCAAATGGTAAACTGTCTGTTGCTTCTGCTAAAGTTCTTTTATATAATCCATCACAACAAGGATTGAAACAATTCCTGTATAAATTTCGTAATAATTTTCCAGATTGGTTCTTTTATATAATCCATCACAACAAGGATTGAAACTATCATACCAGTATTCCATTATTTCTCCTTATTTAAGTTCTTTTATATAATCCATCACAACAAGGATTGAAACTTAATGGAATTGCATTAATATCCAATAATCTAACTGTTCTTTTATATAATCCATCACAACAAGCCTGCCTGCTGAAATGCATTACAGGCAGGGATTGAAACAATCAGTGTAATCTGTGGAATCAGTATAATCTGTGATGTTCTTTGAAATAATCCTACACAACAATTTTTATATTACTTCGTGATTTATGATATTGAGATCCTTTTCTATCACCTTGATTATTTAAAGCAAAAGCATGGTGAGTGTATTATTCGGATTGATTTTAATACTGGTTCGTTGAAATAATAATTTGTAATTTAGTAAGAAGAGTAAAGAATTTTCGTAACTTTAATTGTAAAATAATAACTTAATTTTATTAATTGAATATCTTAATATCAAGTAAAGGAGCAAATTAAAATGGAAGTCAAAATAGAAGACGGAAAACTTATCGTCGAGATTGATTTACAAGAACCTACCCCCAGTGCATCTGGAAAAACTTTAATAGTAGCAACCACACATGGAAACATGACCACAGAATGTGTCATTGATGGCAAAAATTTGGTGATTGGTTTGAATGCATACATAAAAAAATAATGTTTGGTGGAGGTCGCAAGTCTAAGAATTGGACTTTTCATTTTATGATTTCTAAGGAGAGAGAGTAAGGGAAGTTATTTAACCACTTTATAAAAAAAGCAGGTGATCTAAGAGTCACCTGTTTTATTTTCAGCGTAGGGAATTTGGAGTGTAAATTTGAGGAAAAAAATAACTTACCTGAACATTAATTTATGATAGCAAACAGACTTGATGAAAAAGCAAAAACATTAGTTCTTTTATATAATCCATCACAACAAGGATTAAAACAATCTCCCTTCGTGTCAATTCGTGGAATTTGTGTCTGTTTTTTTTTAATAGTCCATCACAACAAGGATTGAAACTTAATATGATTGCCGAACTCAACCCCCACCCCCTACTATTTCCAAGAGAATGGGGAAATTATTAAAGCGAAGGAATTCTAGACAGATGGTTTAAATATATTTTTATTTTATTTTACCGATATTAGTTTTATATTGTTTAGAATTATACTTTTGCATTATTACAATAAAAACTCATATACATTTATTGTCTTAATAAATTATGAAAGTAAGAGACTTAATTAAACTAATCGAAAATGACGGTTGGTTTTTGGTGAGACAAAAAGGAAGCCATAGACAATATAAACATGAAGAAAAAAGAGGATTAATAACGATATCTATTCATAGATTATCGGATGATGTGGCGATAGGAACATTAAATAGTATTCTGAAGCAAGCTCAAATTGATAAAACAAAATAATATGAAAAAATGTTTAATAATATTTGAAAAAACAAAAACTGGATACAGTGTTTATGTACCCGATCTTCCCGGATGTATTGCAACTGGGGAGACGAAAGATATGGCTGAGAATAATATATACGAGGCAATTAAGATTCATCTGGAAGGTTTAAAAAAAGAAAACATAATAATTCCTGAGAGTAAATCAGAGGCAGGGACTTTATATATTAGAA
>JADHVP010000034.1 GCA_016783945.1 Ignavibacteria bacterium | reverse complement strand
ACCTAAAGTCCATTTGTTAAAAGCAAAGCTTATATCGAAAACAGATGTTAAGTTTTTTTCTATCTGTTTGATGATTTCCTTAGTGAAACCCTTGTCTGAAAGACTTTGTGGGTTTATATGAGGGCAACCGATTAGCGATCCATACCCCTTCGTAAACTTTATGATATCTTCGATCTCTTTTTGTGTATAACCAAGCTTTTTTAATGCATGTGGTACTGATTCATTTATAATTTTAAAATAACCACCGCCGGCAAGCTTTTTGAATTTTACTAAAGCAAAATCCGGTTCTACACCCGTAGTATCACAATCCATCACCAGACCGATAGTTCCTGTTGGTGCGATAACTGTTACCTGGGCATTTCTATAACCGAATTTTTCTCCCAACTCCAAGGCTCTGTCAGAATCTTTTCTTGCAGCTTCAAATAGATCATCCGGACAATTTTTTTTATCTATACTTTTTGGATAAATTGATAAACCCTCGTATTCATTTCTAAGTGTGTTGTAATAAGCTGCCCTTCTGTGATTTTTTATTACACGAAGCATGTTCTCTTTATTCTCTTCATACTTTGGGAAAGGTCCAAGTTCGTTTGCCATTTCAGCAGATGTAGCGTATGCATTCATGTGCATAATAGCAGTGATAGCACCGGTTATGGCTAATGCTTTGTCTGAATCGTAGGGAATACCCTGGCGCATTAATAATGCTCCAAGATTTGCATAACCTAAACCAAGAGTTCTATAATCGTAAGATTGTTTTGCAATCTTTTTACTTGGAAATTGTGCCATCAACACACTTAACTCGAGTACGATTGTCCACAAACGTGACGCATGCCTGAAATGATCTATTTTGAAAACTTTATCTTCCTGATTATAAAATTTTACGAGGTTGAGAGATGCTAAATTGCAAGCTGTATCATCTATGAACATATATTCAGAACATGGATTCGATGCTCTTATTTCTCCACCACTTGGGCATGTATGCCATTCATTTATCGTTGTATGAAATTGCATACCGGGATCTGCACAAGACCATGTGGAGTAAGCAATTTGTTCCCAGAGATCTCTCGCCTTTTTTGTTTTGTAAGGTTTTGGTGCTCTGTTCTCTTTTTTTGCTTTTTCTAATTCAACTCTAAAGTATAAATTCCAGTCTGCATCATTTTCAACAGCATGCATGAATTCATTTGTTGCTCGTAAGCTGTTGTTGGAGTTTTGACCTGCAACGGTTGCATATGATTCCGAATTCCAATCGGTTTCATATATCGGGATATGAATTTCTTTATAACCGAGTTTTGCTAGTTGTATTATTCTTTCGATGTAATTCTCAGGTATCAACGCTTTTCTTGCTTCCTGAATTGCTTTAGCTAACGATTTGTTGCTTTTCCTGTCTGTTCCATCATTTTCAGGATGTACGCTATGACAGGCTTTCATAATCCTATTCAAATAGATATTGAGAGACTTTGAACCTGCAACGAGTGCGGCGACTTTTTGTTCCTCTTGAACTTTCCAGTTGATGAATTCTTCAATGTCAGGGTGGTCCAAATCCAGCGTAACCATCTTAGCAGCTCTTCGTGTTGTTCCACCGGATTTTATTGCTCCGGCACTTCTATCGCCTATCTTTAAAAATGACATTAAGCCTGAAGACTTTCCACCACCGCTGAGTGGTTCGCCATTACCGCGAATGTTCGAAAAATTTGTTCCTGTTCCCGAACCATATTTGAATAACCTTGCTTCTCTCAACCAAAGGTCCATTATGCCGCCTTCATTTACAAGATCATCAGATACTGACTGAATAAAACATGCATGAGGTTGGGGATGCGAGTATGCATCTTTTGAGGTTGCTAATTCTTCCGTTGAGGGGTCAACATAAAAGTGACCTTGCGAAGGACCGTTTATTCCGTATGCCCAATGAAGACCGGTATTAAACCATTGTGGAGAGTTTGGTGCAGCCATTTGATTGGCTAACATGAAGTACAGCTCGTCATAAAAATTTAATGCATCTCGTTCAGTGTCAAAATAATTGAATTTCCATCCCCAGTATGTCCAACACCCAGCAAGTCTATTGAATACTTGTCTTGAATCATTTTCATATGTATACCATTCATCCTTCTTTAAGTTTTTGACTTTGTCTTTATTGACTTCAGATCTTGATAACCATTCAGGGACTCCCTTCTCCCTAATCTTTTTTAAAAATTTTGGAACTCCAGCTTTACGAAAATATTTTTGAGCTATTATATCTGCTGCAACCTGTGACCAATGCTTCGGAATGTTTATATCGTTCATTTCAAAAACTATCGAACCATCGGGGTTTCGTATTATTGAAGAACGTTTTTCAAATTCTAACTTATCTAAAGCTGTTTCACCTTGTTCAAAAAAAATGCGGTCAATTATCATTTTTCATGCTGGTTTATTTGGTTAGCAAAAGAATAAAAGTTTATTGAAAAATTGTAAGTTTAAACGAACACGTTCCTAAGAAATGTGATTGTGTAAAGTTAATTATACTAATTTTTAAATGCAATTTTTTTTTGAAAATTTTACTATTGACTTTTTCGAAAAAATAATTTTGTGTGAAATTATTAGAAGTCAATGATATTTTTGAGGATAAAAAAGTGGAAATGCTCTGAAATACTAAGTTTAAAAACTAAGAATAAAGCATTGATTATTAGGTGTTAATAATTGTTATAATTTTAAGCTTCTTCATTTCGTCTTTTTAAACAAGATAAAATGAATATATAGCGAATTTGCTTACTTGGAAGAATTGGAATACCTTGACAGTGGCAAGCCGAAGGAATTCTAATGAGAGGATGAATAAGAAGTTAATTTTCATAATACATTAACAGTTTAAGGATATTAATTTTATAAATTTGTTTATAGAAAAAAAATTACTTATTACATGCGACTATATTGTTTTAAAATAGGAAAAAGTTTAATTTGCTCAAAAGTTACAGCAGGCTGCAAATCTTTAATGTTAATTTATCCTAAAGAGGAACTTTGCAAAAGCATTCAATACAAAAAAACATATTGGTAGTTGATGATGAAGAAGACATTCTTAAGTTAGTAGAGTACAATTTAATGCAAGAAGGATTTCAAGCTAAAACATCTACATCCGGTGAGGAAGCTTTAAAATTAGCAAGAGAAGAGCACCCTGATTTAATTGTCTTGGACTTAATGCTTCCGGGTATCGATGGACTCGATATTTGTAAACTCTTAAAATCTGATTTGGACACCTCGAAAATACCAATCCTTATGCTCACCGCGAAGGGTGAAGAATCCGATATAGTAAAAGGATTGGAATCAGGAGCGGATGATTATATTACCAAACCCTTTAGTCCAAAAGTTTTAGTAGCTCGAGTTAAAAGTGTTTTGCGAAGGTATGCTCAACCAGAAATATCAGAGGATGAAGTTATAAAATATAACGAAATAACTCTTCATCCAAACAAACGTCAGGTTAAAGTATCAGGGAAATTAATTGATTTGACTTATACTGAATTTGAAATCTTACATTTTTTAATTCGCAGACTCGGTTGGGTTTTCACAAGAAATGAGATAGTCGATAAAGTTCGTGGTGATAATTATCACGTAACAGACCGTTCGGTTGATGTTCAAATTGTTGGTTTACGTAAAAAATTGGGAGATGCGGGTAAATACATCGAAACAGTTCGTGGAGTAGGTTACCGGCTAACTGAGTTATGATAAAAAGACGTTTATTCTTCCAAATATTTCCATCCTTCCTTCTAATTATTCTCATAATAGTAATTGCATTAAGCTGGTATGTTTCAAGTTCGCTTAAATCGTTTTATTTGGATGAGACTTCCTCAAAACTGGAGGCAAGAGCCAATTTAGTAAGAGAATATATTCTTAAGAAAAATCTTCTTAATTCAAAAGACTTAATTGAGGAGTGCCAGGAATTAGCAGTTTTATCTAATACACGTATCACGGTAGTTTCAAAGAATGGAAAAGTATTGGCGGATTCGGATGAGAATCCTTACTCAATGGATAACCACTCAGATCGGTGGGAGATAATCGAAGCTTTGAATGGCAGAACCGGAACTTCAGTTCGATATAGTTATACATTAAACCAGGATATGATGTACCTTGCTATCCCTGTGTATGAAAAAGATGTGATTATAGCGGTTGTAAGATTATCCTTCCCTTTGATTTTCATAGAGGAAACACTTTGGCAAATACAAAAGAGAATAATCATAGGTGGTATTATTATAGCTATATTGGCAGCGTTCGTAAGTTTTTTTATTTCTAGGAGAATTAGCAGACCGCTGGAAAGAATTAGAAAAGGTGCAGAAAGATTTGCAAGAGGGAAGTTTGATAAGAAACTTTACGGTAGGGGTTCTGTTGAGATATCTTCATTAGCTGAAACTTTGAACACAATGGCAAAACAGCTTGACGAAAGGATTAGAACTCTTTCAAAGCAGCGTAACGAGCAAGAGGCAATGCTGAGGAGTATGGTTGAAGGTGTAATTGCTGTAGATATGGATGAAAGGATCATACTTATTAATAAAGCGGCTGGTAATTTTTTCCAGATTAGTGCGAAAGATTGTTCAAAAAAATTAATCAGTGAAGTTATTAGAAATACTTCGTTGCAAGAATTTATTCGATACGCTTTAAAGAGTAATAAAAGGACCAAAACAGAGATAACAATATTTCAGGAAAAGGATCTGGTACTGGAAATCAGGGGAAGTGCCCTGCAAGATGTGAAAGGCAACCAGATTGGTACATTGATTGTGATGAATGACATTACACAGTTCAGGCAATTGGAAAGCATGCGTAGTGAGTTCGTTGCGAATGTCTCACATGAATTAAAAA
Organism: Ignavibacteria bacterium; assembly: GCA_016783945.1. Classification (GTDB taxonomy): domain Bacteria; phylum Bacteroidota; class Ignavibacteria; order Tepidaquicellales; family Tepidaquicellaceae; genus BS750m-G4. Next base: position 19,074 of record JADHVP010000034.1, on the reverse strand, counting down.
CTCCAATTACTTCAATTAAAGGATTCGTGGAAACTCTGCAAGATGGAGAGGTTAAAGATCCCGATAAGATAATTCAGTTTTTAGATATTATTGCAAAACAGACCGACCGCATGAACGCAATTATAGATGACCTTTTGAAATTATCACGTATTGAACAACAAAAGGAGAGTTCCGATATTCAGTTAAGTCAAAACAAAATTTGTGATATTATTATAGGTGCTGTTCAAGATTGTAAAAGTCAGACTGCACAAAAGCGAATCTCTATTAATATAGATTGTGATGATAATTTATCCGCAAATATTAATCCACTTTTACTTCGGCAGGCAATTATCAATTTAGTAGACAATTCAATTAAGTATAGTGATACTGGAAGTAATATAGAAATTACCGTATTTGAAAAGAAGAAAAAGATTGTGATTTCAGTTCGGGACTGGGGATGTGGAATTAGTAATGAGCACCATCACAGACTTTTTGAACGCTTTTACAGGGTTGATAAAGCAAGGAGCCATGGACTTGGTGGGACGGGACTTGGATTAGCAATTGTTAAACATATTGCTGCTATACATAATGGAAAAGTATCAGTAGAAAGTGAACCCGGAAATGGAAGTACGTTTTCGATTCATCTTCCGAAAACAAATATCTGAGCTTGAAGTTGCTAGTAAAAGCCTTTATTTCCATTCTTTTCTTACACATATAAAAACCATCTCTCTATTATTATTTCATGTAATTAATATTATGAAATTTCCTGCCGACTTTATGAAAGTATAAGAAAAGTTAATAATTTATATATTTAGAATTGCAACTTTTTACAATACCCCTCCGAAACTTCGGACATATATTATAAACTTTTACAATGCCCCTCCGAAGCTTCAGACATATATTGCAACTTTTTGCAATGCTACTTTGAACCTTCAGACAGGTATTGCAACTTTATGCAATGCTACCCTGAACCTTCAGACAGGTATTGCAACTTTATGTAATGCTACCCTGAACCTTCAGACAGGTATTGCAACTTTTTACAATATCCAACCGAAAATTTTGAGTTATTCTTCATATTTATTCATAATTTTTATATGATCTAAGAATTTTTTTTTCAAAAAGGATTATTAGTTTAATTATCAGGAAATTCCTTCAAAAAAACAAAAATTAACATGCTAAGTTTACAATAAATAGACTTAAACCAACTTCTAACTACTCACTAACACTATTCTAATAATATCGATGTATTTTTGTAATATAAATCAGGTTAATTTAATATTCCTGTTTAAATTCAAGATATTTAAAAACACTTATTTTAAAATACTTCTAGGAGAATTCAAATGAACAAATTATCAACAGCGTTTCTTATAATTATCATATTTCTTTTTGCATCTGTTGTATCTGCTCAGAGCATAAAGGGGAAGGTAATTGACGCTACAAATTCGGAACCCTTAGTAGGAGCGACGATTAAGATTGTCGGAACTAATACTGGAGCAATATCAGATGTTGATGGTACATATTCAGTCGAAGGCATAGATGCTGGTATTTATGATGTCAAGGTAACTTACATTGGATATACGAGTAAATTGTTTAAAAGTATTAACGTATCGAAAGGCGGTGTTGTTAAACTGAATGTTGTAATGGAAGTTGATGGTCTGACGACAGATGTTATTATTGTTGAGGCAACATTGACAATGGCTAATGAACAGGCACTACTTATTGAGCAGAAAAATTCAGATAATGTTCAGGATGGTATTAGCGAGCAGCAAATTAAAAGAGCACCCGATGCAGCAGCTTCCGATGTTCTAAAAAGAATCACAGGGATTTCGATTGTAAACGATAAATATGTATTTGTAAGAGGAACGTCTGAGAGGTACAACAATACAACCCTTAACGGCGTACTACTTCCCTCAACTGATCCAGACAAGAAATCTTTTTCGTTTGATTTATTTCCGTCGAACCTGCTCGAGAATGTTATAGTGTCGAAAACATTTACCCCTGACCAGTCTGCAAATTATTCCGGCGGATTAGTTCAAATAAATACAAAAGACTTCCCCGATGATTTAACAATGAATTACAGCTTATCAGGAGGTTATAACACACTCACAAGCACAAAGTCTTTTTCGACATACGATGCATCAAACAAAAGCTTTCTTTTTTTTAATCTTGGTTTAGATGATAGCAGAATGCTTCCATCGAATATTCCTTCAACACAAATCAAAAATAATAATTTCAACAGAGAACAATTAAGAGATTTCAGCCGCTCATTTAAAAACAATTGGGCTCAAAGTGATATCAAAGCTCCTCTTAATACAGGTTTAGTTTTGTCAATTGGTAACTCATACAAATTAGGTAATATTCCTATAGGTTTTCTCGCTGCTTATTCTTATAAGAGTTCGTATTCGAATAAGGAAGTTAACAGGGATGAGTATAATACAGATCATTCAAAGATAATTAGTTATGCAGGGACTAATTCACAGAACTCAATTCTCTGGGGAGGTTTATTAAACCTTAGCGCAAAACTTAATGAGTACAATAAAATAAGTTTGAAAGCCACTTACACTCTTAGTTCGGATGATGAAACGGAATATTACAATGGTTATGTTAATGGTTTATCCGGTTCGGACTACTTGGACAGGCAGCTTTATATAACAAGGTTCGTACAGAGAAATTTACTCTCGACACAGCTTTTTGGTGAGCATGTTATTGCAAATCTAAACCACGTCAAATTAGATTGGAATGCATCTTACTCATCTTCTATAAGAAATGAGCCCGACATGAAGACTATGACTTACCAGAGGGAGTTTGGTACGCAAGATCCGTTTTATGCAGCTATTAATCCAAACTTTGGTAATACCTATGCAGGTGGAAGGTTCTTTTCTGAATTATCCGATATAAACAGAAGCTTTGCATTAAACGTAGAGATTCCATTCAAATTTAATTTACCATTTATCACCGATGAAACATCAAACTCGAAATTTAAAATCGGTGGGTTTGGAAATGGTACAAGAAGAAATTTTGACGCAAGGAATTTTGGAGTTGCATATTTTATCGGAATGCCGTTTAACATACTTTATGAACCTGTTAACGAGATATTTAAACCTGAGAATTTCGACGTCAATAAACTCTTTTATGACGAATTGACGAATGAAACAGACACCTATAACGCAAGTGAAAACATTTACGCTTTGTATTCAATGTTCGATATTCCTGTTAGCATGTTCAGATTTATTTTGGGTGCAAGATATGAATATTCTGAACAGAGTGTTAATACACTCGGTATTATCGGTAATCCTGTAAGTAATTACTTAAAGAATATTGACGTTTTACCATCGCTTAACGTGGTCTATAAATTAAACGAAATGTCTAACATAAGAGCCGCGTATTCCCAGACTATATCAAGACCTGAACTAAGAGAGATTGCTCCATTCTCGTACGTTGATTTTGTAACCAGCACTCAGGTATTTGGGAATTCGATAGATTTACACAGGACATTAGTCAGGAATTACGACTTGAGATACGAAGTATTTCCAAATCCCGGAGAAATAATTTCAGTGAGTTTATTTTATAAATATATTGATGCTCCGATTGAGGAGGTATTCGTCCCCACTTCGACAAACAGAATAAAATCATTTGCAAATGCCGAAAACGGTGCCAGGAATTACGGGATTGAGTTTGAATTTAGAAAGAATCTTGGTTTCATTAGTAATTTCCTTAAATATCTCTCACTGAACAGTAATTTAACACTTGTTAGTTCAAAAGTTGACCTCGAAGGAATAGGAACCGTTGCAACTAAAAAAGATAGAAGGATGCAAGGTCAATCACCTTTCATGATAAATGTTGGGCTGTTCTATGACAATTATGATATAGGAACAAGTGTGAATATTGTTTATAACAGATTTGGGGACAGGATTTCAGAAGTTGGATTAAGTGGATATGAAGATACAAGGGAGAAGGGAAAGGATCTCTTAGACTTAACAATAACAAAGAAAATATTTGCTAATTTTGAAGTAAAGTTTTCGATAAATGATATATTAAATCAAGACCATATTTACTTACAGGAGATCAATGGAAAAGATGAAGTTGTAAGAAGATATAAATCAGGAACAGGATACTCGTTAGGAGTTTCATTCAAATACTAATAAAAACCTTATTATAAACTATAGAAAGGAAAAAATGAAAAAAGCAATCTTAATTTTCACTCTTTTGCTCTGTATGAGCAATCTCGCTTCATCTCAGGGTTGGGATTCAACAACCTTGAATAACAACAACATCACTTCTAGTATAACTTTAAATGCTTCAACAAAGTATATAATGAAGGGATTTGTTTATGTAAAACCCCCTGCGGTACTTACAATACCTGCTGGTACTTTAATTTATGGTGACAAAGCTACTACGGGGACTATTCTTATAGAAAGAGGTGCACAGATAATAGCAAACGGTACAGCAACACAACCGATTGTATTTACAAGTCGTCTTGATACGGGAGAAAGAGGACCCGGAGATTGGGGCGGAATCATATTGTTAGGTAAAGCGGAAATTAATACAGTAAGTGGTGCAGATACTGCTGCTATCGAAGGTATGCCCGTGTATGTCCAGCCTGCTTACTACGGTGGTCATGATAATTCTGATAACTCCGGTGTATTGAGGTATGTCAGAATTGAATTCCCAGGTATTAACCTTACCGGAGTAAGCGGTAACGAAATTAACGGTCTTACAATGGGAGGTATAGGAAGCGGAACAACAATTGAATACGTTCAGGTGAGCTATTCAGGGGATGACTCCTATGAATGGTTCGGCGGAACCGTTAATTGCAAATATTTAATTTCTTATAAAGGCGTTGATGATGGTTTCGATACAGATAATGGGTACAGAGGGAATTTACAGTTTTTAATTGACGTAAAGGATAGTAATATCGCGGATATCAGTGGTACGAATGGTTTTGAAAGTGATAACAATGCTAACAGTCCTGTAAACTTTAACACACCCAGAACAAAGCCAATATTTAGTAATGTAACGTTGGTTGGACCGTTAAGAACTTTGTCTACAAGTGTTAATCCTAATCATAAAAGAGGAATACATATAAGAAGAAACACACTGTTGAATGTTTATAACTCGATTGTTATGGGATTTAAAACTGGTACAAGATTTGACGGTACAGGCGTAGCTAATGCCTGTAATGGTGATACAATTTCTTTCAAGAGTCTTATATATGCTGGCAATCAAACGTTAGCTGATACAAATGCTATGCATGGTAATGGATTTTACGGACCTACTTTTTTACAAACCGGTTCATTCAACAACAGGGTCTTTAACACAAATGCGGAACTCAACCTGCAGAATCCTTATGGTTATGAAAATAACGGTAGCTGGATGCCTTTAGCTGGTTCACCTGCTCTCACAGGGGGCAATTTTACTTATGCAAACCTTATGAATCCATTCTTTACACAAACAACTTTTGTTGGGGCTTTTGGTTCAAATAATTGGACAGCGAACTGGGCACAGTTTAATCCCACTAATTATGTTATTGGGATAAAAAATATTTCATTAGAAGTACCGTCTGAATTTCAGCTTTCACAAAATTATCCGAATCCGTTCAACCCAACGACAAAGATTAATTTTGCAATTCCTAAGACCGGAGTTGTTACATTGAAAGTGTATGATGTAACCGGAAAGGAAATTGCTAACCTTCTAAATCAAAATCTTACAGCTGGTTCTTATGAATATGAATTTGACGCTTCGGATTTAACCTCGGGTATTTATTTTTATACTCTCAGCGGAGAAAATTTTAGAGAAACAAAGAAAATGATGCTCGTTAAGTAATATTGCTCTTTCTCCTATAAGAAGCTACGTCAGCGATCCGCTCTGTTAATTATTGCAGGGCGGATTTTTTTATGTCTGGTTTATACCTAAGGAACAAAACGTTTATTAAGTAGTTGTATAATTTTATCAAAAAAGTTAGATGGAATCAGAAATTATGTGAACTTAAGGTAGTAATTTCTCACAATATTTAAACCATTATCTAACAATTCCCTAACACAATTCTAACAATACTTCTTTATTTTTGTAAAAACAAAGTATAAGAATTAGTTATTCCTATACAGCTTCACAAAAAAAATCATAAAATATTTTCAAAATATAACAATAGGAAAGGAAAAGTAATAATGAATAAACTCACTGGTACCATCATATCGGCGGCTTTAATTATGTTGTTGTTTAATGCCTGTGGAAAAAACGATACAAAAGAAGGAGATGAAACAGAATCTAAGTATATTACAATTAAAGGTTCTGATACGATGGTTCACTTAGTCAGCAGCTGGGCTGAAGCTTACATGAAAGTAAATCCGAAATCTGACGTTTCTGTTACAGGCGGCGGTTCAGGAACCGGTATAGCTGCATTGTTGAATGGGACAACAGATATTTGTATGGCATCTCGTGATATTAAACAAAAAGAATTAGACCAGGCAAAAGAACAAAACATAAAACCGGAAGAATTTGTCGTTGCAAGAGATGGAATCGCTGTTGTTGTTAATCCTGAAAACCCGGTTGGAGAACTTACCATCGAACAAATCGGAAAAATTTATACCGGAGCATACACTAACTGGAAGCAAGTTGGCGGTCCTGACCAGCCAATTATTGTACTTTCCCGTGAATCAAGTTCCGGTACTTATGTTTTTTTTCAGGAACATGTTTTGAAAAAATCAGATTATACAAAAGAAGCAATGCTCATGCCTTCAACCTCAGCGATTATACAATCTGTGACTCAAGATATGTGGGCGATTGGTTATGTAGGCTTGGGATATGCATTAGAAGCAAAAGGGAAGGTTAAAATGCTTACAGTAAAAGAAAATGAAAATTCTTCAGCGATAACTCCATCAGTAGAAACAGTTCAATCGGGAGACTATCCAATCTCCAGACCTTTATATCTATACACAAACGGGAGTCCATCTGGTGAGGTAAAAACTATGATTGATTTTTGCTTATCGAAGGAAGGGCAGCAAATTGTTCTCGATAATGGTTATGTACCTGTTAAGTAAAATAGCGTTGTACAGAATTATTACATTTGCTTATTATACGATTTAGCTTGAATAAAAAGTTAAAAGACATATTTGTAAAAAGTTTGTTGAGTATTGCGGCCTCTGCGAGTATTATAATCGTATTTCTTATTTTTATTTTCCTGTTAAAAGAGGCAATCCCATTTATTTCAAACCCGGGATTAAACGAATTATTTAGTTCTAATTGGATTCCAGTCTCATTTCAGAAAGAACAATTCGGTATTTATCCACTTATTTCCGGGTCAGTACTTGTAACTGTAATAGCTACGGTATTGTTAATTCCTTTCGGAGTAATAGCTGCGGTTTACATTTCTGAAATTGCATTGGGATTCGAAAAAGAAATATTGAAACCCTTTATAGAAATATTGGCAGGTATCCCATCGGTTGTTATAGGATTTTTCGGTCTTGTTGTACTAAGCCCGATTATTAAAGGATTGTTTAATTTGAATACCGGACTTACAGCATTAACGGGTGCAGTTTTATTAGCATTGATGGCGATACCTACTGTTATAACAATTTCTGAGGATGCAATTCGTAGTGTGCCAAAGTCATATAAAGAAGCATCTCTTGCCCTTGGTGCAAGCAGGCTGCAAACTATATTTAGAATTACTGTCCCCGCTGCCCTACCTGGAATAATAGCAGCGATAATGTTAGGAATGGGGCGTGTTATCGGTGAAACAATGGTTGTATTAATGGTTACCGGTAACGCTGCAAAAATATCATGGAATCCTTTTGATTCGGTTCGAACTATGACTGCAACTATTGCGGCAGAAATGGGAGAAGTGGCTATTGGCAGTACACACTATTCTGCTCTTTTCTGGGTTGGTATAATACTTATGATTATTACGTTTGGATTAAATATTGTTGCCCAAAAAGTCTTGAAAAAATATCAAATGAGATGAAGTGAAAAAAAGCATATCCGAAAATAGTGTATTCTGGGCGGTTAGGTTTATCACATACTCAATTGTTGCGATTATCGGTTATATAATTTTTGATATTGTCATTAAAGGTTTACCAACAATTAACTTAGAATTTATTACTGGTTTTCCACGCAGTAGCGGTTCAGAAGGCGGAATTTTACCGGCAATTGTAGGTACAGTCTATCTTGTATTTGGTGCAATTTTAGTTTCATTACCTCTCGGTATGGCGTCCGCAATTTATTTGTCTGAATATGCCAAACAGGGACGATTCACACGTATGATACGACTTGCTATTGTTACACTTGCAGGTGTTCCTTCAATTGTATTCGGACTTTTTGGATTAGGATTATTTGTGATTTTTCTTGGTTTCGGGGCTTCTATTATATCTGGAAGCTTTACGTTAGCGTTTATGATTTTACCAACAATAATTGTATCCAGTGAAGAAGCCTTACAAGCAGTGCCTAAGTCCAATCGAGAAGGAAGTCTTGCATTAGGAGCTACAGAATGGCAGACAATTTATAAAAATGTATTGCCGTATGCTTTACCCGGTATGTTTACCGGTTCTATTTTAGGAGTAGGTCGTGCGGCGGGTGAGACTGCACCAATTTTGTTGACGGTTGCAGCTTTTTTCCTGCCGAGACTTCCCAGTTCAATTTTTGACCAGGTGATGGCTTTGCCCTATCATCTTTATATATTAGCTACACAGCATCCCGAAGCGGAGAAGGTGTTGCCCTTGCAATATGGCACTGCTTTAGTATTATTAATACTTGTTTTAATTTTTAATTTAGCTGCAATTTTTTTAAGAAGTTATTTCAGGAAAAAATATAAGTGGTAAATTTTAATGATTCAAAAATAACGGTTGAAAACCTTAATTTTTATTACGGTAAGGTACAGGCACTTTTTGATATAAACATGAAGATATCTGAAAAAAAAGTGACTGCATTGATAGGACCTTCCGGATGCGGAAAGTCTACTTTTTTACGTATGTTTAATCGCATGAATGATATTATAGACGGAACACATCATACCGGTAGTGTTCTAATCGATAACCGTGATATTTATAAAGATGGTATCGATATTGTCGCTCTAAGAAAAAAAGTAGGTATGGTTTTTCAGAAATCGAATCCGTTTCCAAAATCTGTTTTTGACAATGCGGCTTACGGTCCAAGGATACATGGAGTAAAGGATAAAGCAAATTTATACGAAATTGTTGAAAAGAGCTTGAAGGATGCGGCAATCTGGAATGAAGTTAAAGACCGCTTGGATGAAAATGCAATGGGATTATCAGGGGGACAGCAACAGCGTTTATGCATTGCCCGTGCATTAGCTGTTGAGCCGGAAATCCTGCTTATGGATGAGCCTGCATCAGCTCTTGATCCAAAATCAACAGCACGTATTGAAGATTTAATCGGCACACTAAAACAGAAATATACAATCATTATAGTGACACATAACATGCAGCAGGCATCACGTGTATCTGATTATACTGCTTTTTTTTATGAGGGTAAGTTAATAGAATATGATTATACGGATAAGATATTTAGGAATCCCGAAATAAAACAAACAGAAGATTATATAACAGGAAGATTCGGCTAAGAAAACTAAATCAAATTATGACAATACATTATCAAAGAGAAGTAAATAAATTAAAAAAATTAATTTTAAGTGTTGCTGCTGATGTTGAGGAGAGCTTGCAGTGTGCCATGAAATCTTTAATTGAACGCAGTGAAACATTAGCAAAAAAAGTGATAGAGAATGATGAAAAAATTGATATGAGAGAAATCGAGGTTGAGGAGGAATGTTTAAAAATATTAGCTTTACACCAACCGGTTGCTATAGATTTGAGATATATTATTGCAGTACTAAAAATAAATAATGATCTGGAGAGAATTGGTGATTTAGCAGCAAATATAGCTGAAAGAGCTTTGTATCTTTGTACACAGCCTCCTGTTGAAATTCCAACACCCATAACTAAAATGGTAACAAATGTAAGGCAAATGTTGAAAAAGAGTATTGATGCTTTGATAAATACTGATATAGAACTTGCAAATGAGGTCTGTGCTGAGGATACAGTAGTAGATAACTTACATGCTTCAATGTTTGATTATATAACAGAAGCAGTAAAAATATCTCCAGAAAGTTTTAATTCTAAATTACATTTGTTGGGAGTCTCTCGATATTTGGAACGCATAGCTGACCATACAACTAATATAGCTGAAGATGTTCTTTATATGGTCAAGGGAGAGATTCACAGGCATAAAAACACACTATAATAATATGTGTTGATTTATTCATTGATAACTACAACAAGTTGAATAAAACAATATTGTGCAAACTAGGAATTGCACAATTCTAAAAATTTGTATCTGTATTTACTATTTGAGAAAATTGCTAAACTAATGCAATTTTGTTTTAGTAAATTTAAACAAGCTAACGTAAAAATATTTTTCTAATTAAAAAAACAAAAATGAGAATATTAGCTTCTTCATTAATTCTATTTTTATTTGTAAATGTTTCTCTATCACAGGAGAGCATTAAAAAAGATATCGAACCTTCAGGAAAAGTCTGGGGTTATGTGTTTGGAGATTATTTTTATAAAGCAGGAGGGGATTCGGTAGCAGTCGGGAGAGGACTCTACTCAAGTTATGCAAAAGACCACAATGCTTTTGAATTTAGAAGAGCAATAATTGGTTATGATTATAAAATAAGTAAGCATTTCGAAACACGGTTTTCTCTTTCATACGAAGGCAACGATTTCACTTCGGGTTCTAACAGAACTGTTTTCATAAAAGATGCTTTGCTTACCTGGAAAGAAATTTTTAAAAATTCTGACCTTTCTGTAGGCTTGATGAAAACACCAACGTTCGGTTATACATCGGAGGAATTCTGGGGTTACAGGAGTATTGAAAAAACGCTTCTTGATTTTCAGGGAATTGCAAGCTCGAGAGATTTAGGAATTTCGCTGAGAGGTTTTTTTAATGGAAACAAAGATTACGGTTACAATATGATGATAGGAAATGGAAAAGCAGGTAAGTTGGAAAACAATAAGTATAAAAGATTTTACGGACATCTATTTTCTTATTTTCTTGATAAAAGTATTCTCCTCGAAGCTTACTCGGATTACGAAAAAATATCACCCGAAAGAAGTAACACTACAATTAAAGGTTTTTTAGGGTATCAATCGGATAAAGTAACTGCCGGGGTAGAAGTATTCCAACAAATGCAGAAAAATGCTATCGGTGATACTGTTGATAAAAAACCATTTGGTATAAGTGTCTTTGTCAGAGGTAATATTATAAAGGACAGATTAAATGCTTTCGGTCGGTTTGATTATTCCGATCCTGATTTTAAAAATTCAAATTCCAGCTTTAAAGAAAATTTTATATCGGTTGGTCTTGATATTATACCTCATAAAAATGTTCACATTATGCCTAACGTATGGATAAATACTTATACCGATAAAAGTACATCTAATGTAGAAGTCAAAACAGACATTGTACCAAGAATAACTTTTTGGTACATATATAAGTAAAGTTTTTAAAGCTATACTCAAACACATCTTTTATAGACTTAAAACAGTCCAATGAATATTATCTTTGGGCTGTTTTGTTTTTTGGATGATGGTGATGGTGTAAATATGTGATAACATTTTAAAAAGTAATTTCATAAAAAGGTTTTAATTTGGTTTTGAAACTCATCAATAATTTCTTTAGCTTTTATTGTATGAAAACTCAATCTGTCGATACATATCAGAAAGCGGAAGAAGTTCAAATTTCTTTGTTGCGAAAAGCAAGCACTTCTAACAAGTTTTCTCAAGTTCGTTCGCTTTCTCAAATTACTCTCCAATTATCCAGACGAGCTATAACACGTGCAAATGAAGATTTATCTGAAAGACAAATTGATTTACTTTTTATTTCTTTACATTATGGAAAAGAATTGTCAAACAATCTTGATAAGTATTTGAATTCCGTCGCTCATGAAAGCTCCTGACATTCTTAAGGCAATTCAGCCTGTAATCTCAATGTTTGAGGAATTATCTATTTCTTATTACATCGGTGGTTCAATTGCAAGTTCAATCTATGGAATGGCAAGGGCTACATTGGATGTTGATATAATAGCAGATATTAAAATAGAGCATGTTTCTCTTTTAAGAAAACAACTCGAAGAAGAATTTTATATAGATGAAGAAGTAATTAAAGATGCAATTAAAAAACTTTCATCTTTCAATCTTATTCATTTGGAAACTATGATCAAGATTGATGTCTTCATTCATAAACCTGAATTATATGCTGAAGAAACAATTTTGCGAAGGCGGAAAGATACTATCGAGGATTCAAAAGGTACGTTAGAATTTTATTTTTCTTCACCGGAAGATATTATTCTCAACAAGCTTCAATGGTATGATGATGGAGGAAGGGTATCGGAACGTCAATGGCTTGACGTTATTGGCGTGATAAAAGTACAGGGTGGAAATTTAGATAAAGATTATCTTCGGAAGTGGGGAAGGGAATTAAGTCTTTATGATTTACTGAAGAAAGCATTTTTTGAATGCAGTGTTGATATTTGATGTAGTATAAATATTCGGTATATGATTTGAGAAAGTATATTAGTAAATATTCTTTTTAAAATTCATAATAAAATTATTTGAATTTTGTTATATTAATGTATAAGAAACATTTGAAATTATAATATGCTGCATCAAAGTCTATAATATTCATGATTATTAAAAATGTAAAAAAGATAAGTTTGAATGAGTATAAAGAATATTCAATTAAAAATGATTTATACTTTTGGTTGAATAAATTACCTTCTGAAAGAATTGCAGCTGTAGACCATCTAAGAAATCAATATCATGGAAATACAATCAGACTTCAGAGAACTGTTAGAATTATTAAACGCATACAAAGTTGAATATATTATCGTAGGCGGCTATGCTCTCGCTTTTCATGGTGCCCCACGTTATACAGGTGATATAGATATTCTTGTTAAACCCGCTCCTGAAAATGCTCACCGAATATTAAAGGCTCTTGATGATTTCGGTTTTGGCTCTCTAGGTTTAACAGTTAAAGATTTTAAAAATCAAGACAACGTTATACAACTTGGTGTACCGCCTGTAAGAGTTGATATCATGACCTCTATTACTGGAGTTAATTGGAAAAATGCCTTATCTGGTTCTGTTGAAGGTAAATACTCTGATATTTCGGTTAAATTCCTTGGTCTTAATGAATTTGTGTTGAACAAACGTGCCGTGGGAAGAAAAAAAGATTTATCAGATTTAGAAGCTCTTGGCAAAGATTAGATACTATATCACTATCCCCAATATTCCATCCTTTAGCCTGCCATCAGAGAGTTTATAGAAAGGTATACCGAGTATTTCTAATGAGTTGAACTGCATATTGTATTTGAATGTTTTCATCGTATCACTTTTTTCAGCTTCTAAAGATATAAATATAAATTCTGAGAGTTTTTTTGCATCTTCTTTTCCGTACGCAAAGCCTACAAGTTTAGCGTTATATTTCTGTGGTGAAGCAACAGGATGTTTTGCTGTAAATTGTGTGGCAAGATTTTTCATGCTGTCAAGGTGGCAGTAAAAAGCAGGAATATAAAACACAATATCACCTGAGGATTCATCAGTTCCACCAAAAAGATTTCTGATGAAAGCACCGCTCGCTTTACGTTCTAAAATCTCTACGTGTGATTTTACGAGCCAGAAGGGTTTGTATATTAATTCACCTTCAGAACGTATAGCAGCAGCAGCGAAATTTATTTCAATAGGTTTTAATTCACTTTCGATTATCTCAAAACCACTACCGCAGCTTGTGCAGTATGTTATATTATCGTTTACTTCTATTACAAGTCCGCTATCACAATTCTTGCAATTAACGGCAACTAATTTAAAATCCGACACGTCTTATAAAAATTAAATAGTTAATAATTGTCTTCAGCATGTTATGCTTATCTTCTCATGCCTCTCAAAATACTTCCAACAAGAGAACCCACTACTAAAGCTGTCCCTGCATTCTTTACCACTGCCATCGAATCTATTGATGTCTTACCGACTTGAATTGTACCTTTCTTTTTTTTCTTTTTAATAATACCTGTACCTTCTTCAACCTCACCTCCGTATCTGAATTTTTTATAACCTGCTATCATTATAATTATTCCAAAAATTAGAGCGAGTATGTAAATAACGAATGTTCCTTCTTCAAATGCTTCGATAGCAGAAAATGCACCGAACAATGTAGCAAGGTACATTCCAACTCCTATCCCTAAAATACCCATGATAGCCCTGTAAAGATTATTACCGGGTGCCTTGCCGTAACAGGTGCTACCGTCTTCGCCATCGATAACAACCTGGTAGGTTCTGTTCTTAAAGTTATATCGTGTTACCCACAAAGGATAATAAACAACGCTAAGGTTTTCCCTGACCAGGTCATAATATTCAAAATTAATTCTGTCAACTCTCGCAGAATTTCTTGCATCATTAACAAACTGCTGTTTAGCTGATTCTGAAACCTTACTTTCGGAAGAGATTATATTAAATATCATGCCCTCTTGCTGTAATGTCTCAAAATCGACAGGATGCAGCTCGTCGCCTGCAAGGTTTACTTTTTGTACACCTAATTCTGATATATCGCAAGCAGCGAATGTGTTGTCGTAAGTTCGTTGGATTTTCCTTTCGACATCAACATAATAAGTCTGGACCCTGTTGTTCACAGTTCTTGTCCTTTTCTCCTGTCCGAATATCCAGCCTACTACATCAGCTCGAACTCTCCAGTAAGGAATGTATACAAGAAAAACGTCTTCGATCTTCGAGTTTGCTTTTAATCCTCTTGCTTTTGCCAATCCTTTACCTAACCAATTGTACGCTTTATTTATAGCTTCATCACGACTTAAAACCTTTGGGACATAAAACTTCAGTGCTCCACTTTCACCTTTAGTGGTAAGCAAAGTTCCACAGTATTTACAGTTAAAAGTAATCACACCTTCCCTGAGGTCTAACTCACCACTGCAAGCAGGACATGTGATGCCCTTTATTATCTTTTCTTTTTTAAAAGTGATTGCTTGTTTCGTGGTAGCTTCTTTATCCTGAAAATCTTCCATGTGTTTAAACCTTTTTAGCTATTAAGTATGCTATGAATATTAATGGTAATGATACAAGAAAATATCCAAATATCTTTATTACTTCGCCGGTTAATAAAGCTGCTTCATATCCTTCGCTTGATCCTAAAGCGAAGAAGGCAATAATAAATGATAATATGCTGACAATAAAGAATGCGAAAATACTCGCTCCGAATAACATTCTGAACGGAACTTCACTTTTTGCAGGCCAGATATTAGCATAAACTTTACCCGATGATGCTTCGACCATCGCTGTATACTGCGAACCTTTGTAATTGTAATAGGTCTGGTAAAATGGGATATGAACGAGATTTGATTCCTGAATAGTGTCTTCTTTTATTCCTGTCTGAGTCAACCAGCTCTTAGCAGAATCATAAAGAACATCGGGTGTTATAAAATCTTTAATGTTATATTCTTTTTTGTGAAAGACCTTTAAGTTCCCAGCCGGTATTTGTATGTTTTTAATCTCTGATATAGGTGTCGAGTAAGCGGGTTGGAGATGAATCTTGTCGACATCAGCTTCTTTCGTTTTAAAATACCACAAAGGGAAATAATAAAAATACGTTGTCGAAATCTGGGCATCCTTGTCAAGGTCTTTAACGTGGAAGTTTCCTGCCATCCATCTTCTTACATTACCGATGGCTTGTTCCTGGTCGAAATTCGAAGCCACTAAATAATGATTGACAACCTTTCTTTTATCAATGTAAATTGCAGAACCGCAAAATTCACATTCAAGAAATCTTTCGTCAGTGGGAATTTTGTTTTCACCGGCACATTGAGGACATATTATTGTGGATGATGTAATCGTTTCCATTTAGTAGAAATATATTTTATATATTTAGTTGTATCAGTGTTAATGATCAGAGCTTTGCTAACAGACCTTTCTTTTTCTCATCGAATTCTTCCTGTGTAATCAATCCGCCTTCTTTCATTTTTCCAAGTTTTTCAATAGTGCTCATAATTTCTTCGGGGCTCATCTTTTCTTCTTTTTTTTCTTCCTTCTTCTCTTCCTTATCATCATCTGATTTCTTTTGCTGCTGCATATTTTGCATCGATTGCGTCATCATGTTAGCCATGCCCATACCGGCTCCTAGACCAGCACCTACTCCAGCGATTCCACCGGCATCACTTTCTGCAGCTTTTTCAATTGCACTCGCTGTTTTAAATTTCATATAAGCATCCAAATCTCCGATTGCTCCCATAGCACTTCTTTCGTTTATCTTTTCCTGTACTTCTTCCGGAGGAACTATTCCGACAATAATCATATCAGTAAGTTCAATTCCCATTGCGTTGAAGAAATCTGTAACTTCTGCTTTTACGCCGGATTCAATTTGCGGGTAAAACTGTCCGAGTTCAAAGACAGTCTTTAAGTTTTTTCCGAGAACAGAATTTAATCTTGAGACGATACCATCCCGTAAGTAATCTTCAATCTCATTTGTTGTGTATAAACCCTGGGTGGAAACTATTTCTACCATAAATTGTCTTGGATCTTTGATCCTGATAGAAAATTTTCCTGAGGCTCTTAACTGAACATAACTGAGTTCAGCATCACGGAAATTGATAGGAGACTTCGTTCCCCACTTCAGGTCTATAAACTTTTTCATTGCAATGAAGTAAACCTGAGCCTGAAAAGGTGACGTTCCGCCGAACGGAAGGCTGATAAGCTTTGTAAGCAAAGGAATGTTTTCAGTTGTTAAAGTGTGTCTTCCTGGTCCGAACACGTCGAGTATTTTTCCGTCCCTGTAAAATACAGCATTCTGTGAATCCTGTACTATAAGCTGTGTACCGAGTCTCATCGCAGAAGAACCATCCTGTGGTTCCCTATGAACCATAGCTTTCCCGGTTTCATCGAAATATTTTAATACATCTATTAGTGCCATTTTTAAATCCTCTTTTTATGTTAAAATAAATAGTATGTTTTCTAATTAAATTCTCTTAGCAGGTTTTCCCTGCTCTCAAACTTCAGCAGTATGTTATCTAAGGCAACGGAAATTTTGCTAACAGATTCTTTCGTATCCAGATTAGACGCACTGTTTGTCTCGAGTTCTAAAAATGCCGAATTGATGTTTTCCACATCTGCCAATAGTGACAAATCATTCTCGTAAAGTAATGTTAACTTTTCTTCTTTTACTTTTACGACATCGAATGCACCGCTGTATCCCCGTGCAGCAGAATGGAATTTTGCAATAGCATTTTCATTCTTCTTGTCTATTTTGTCAATGTCTGCTGAATCGAAAAGCTTTCCGCTTTTTGAAAGATTAGATACGGTGTTTTTAATCTTAGTTTTATTTTCTTCGAGTAATGAAGCTAATTTGTTTCTTAATATAGTATCTAATTCTCTGGAGTTATCTCTGTTTAAATAACCATCGTACCCGGGTATAAATCTTTTGATTTTTTCGAGAAAAGATTCTTTCGATTTGATTTGACCAAGTTTATCTTGTAAGTCAGACATAATAAAATTTTATTAATTATAAAAGAGTTAGAAAATAAAAAATATATTTGTTAATTAATATACGTTTTTGTTAGTCGATAATTTATGATAAAGATTTTGAGACTTATGAGATTAATCAAATTCTTAAATAAACTTTTTGGTTTCTTTTCGCCACGAAGACACCAAGCCACGAAATTTCACAAAGAAAACCATTATTGTTTTTTTATGTTATCCTATGCATCATGTTTCATGTTTTATTACGAAGCAAAATCCTCCGCATCTAGCAGTGGAAATTAGACTCATTTCTTTTTCTTTGTGTTTCTTAGTGCCTTCGAGATTTTGTGGCTGAATAGTTAAATTTTTTGTTTATTGAAAGCAATAATCCCTCCGAAAAACTGACTATTTAATTTAAAATTGCATTAAATTTTAACCATAAGGAAAAAAACACATCATAAACAATGTATACATTTTTGTAAAAGAGCAATGTTTCCTTTTTAAGAAGAGAATCCAATGTCCTTTGTACACTACTTGAAGATTTCAAGTTATATTTTTTTATAAAAACTCCGGAGAGAGGTTCTTTAACTGAACCTTCATTTGCTACAGCATTAACTAATTTCCATTGTGAGTCAGTTAACAAATTTTTGTAGTTGAAATATACAGGTTCATTTTCTTTTAAAATTTCTTCAAGTGTTTTAATTAAAATTTCTTTGTTCCCCTTAAATTCTTTAGAGTAAAGCCGATTACAAAACATCTGAACATAATAAGTATGTCTTCTGCAAAACTCCAAAATAAGATCTATCTGTGAATCATCGATTGATTGTTTTCCCTTTTTAAAATTGTTTTTAATGAAATTCTTATATTCATTTTTTTCTATCTCTTCAAGATGCATATATTGAGTGCTTTGATAGAAAGGCTTTGCTTTATCAGAAAAGATAGATTGCATCATTCTTAAGTTACTACCTGAAAAGATGAAATTGATATTTTTACACTCTTGGAAAATTGTTCTTAATATTGCTTCAACATTTTTCTCAGGGAAATTTGTTATTGCTTGAAATTCATCAAAGACTAATAATACTCGTTTATTATTTTTTTCGAGATATTCAATAATCAGATTTAAGTCACTTTTTTGTTTTTTAATATCACCTATTCCAATTTTAATTTCCGGTCTACCGGTTATATCATCATATGACAGTGTAGCATTCAAAGATCTAATTAAGTTTGAAATTTTGGATAAATAACCTTTAACAGAAGACCCATAATAATTTGTAATTGCATTTGCCAAATGCTGAATCATTTCTTCAAGATTTGTTGCAGAGTAAATATCAACGTAAATACAATCAGCCTCCCTTTTAATTTTTTCAAATAAAAACTTAATTAGCGAAGACTTCCCCATTCTTCTTAAAGAGAATAAGGTTACATTCCTTCTGTTTTGAAATGCTTCTTTTAATTTTTTGAGTTCCTGTTTTCTGTTACAAAAGAATTCAGAACCCGCAAAACCGCTAACTATAAATGGGTTCATAATTTTAGGGGATTATATTACGCATAATGCGTTACGCAATATGCGTAA
>JADHVP010000133.1 GCA_016783945.1 Ignavibacteria bacterium | reverse complement strand
CAATCCGTAATGTGAACACTTTCATGAAATTGAAGCATTCAAAATGAAAGACAGAGAAAATTTAACTGGAAAGCGTAAGCATACACCTTTCTCTATTCTGGTTGTCATTTTTTCAATCTTTACAGGGATAATATTTTTTGTTATACAAACTACGAAACTTTTCAGACCAGAAGAAGCTGAAAAAGAAATGCTTAAGCTGCCAATTGGTCTGTATGACTGGGGTTATGTTTGGTCTGATACACTTGTTGCTGGTCCTGCATTATTAATTGGCGGTTTGCTTCTCATATATGGAAACAAAGCCCTTGGGTACTTATTGATATTTACAGGTTTTGCAATAAATCTCTATGCTATGATTTTTCTGTTTATTGGTTTTAATATTTTGGGTGCACCAATTGTTGGATTTGATTTGTATTTAAATGCGGTTTGGACGCTCCTTGGTATTCTATGTATGATTTATTGTGCAATTTCTATTGCAAAGCTTTGTGTTGAAAGAAAAGATTAGTATTTTGAAAATCCAATTCCAAAAAAATAATTATTACTCATGAGAACACAACTATTTCCTTATGCGAACTTAATAGCAGGGATTCTAATATTAATTGTTGGTTTTGTTTTTCACTGGCTTGGGCAATTGATATCCGTTATAAATTGGGAGTTCGCAAAGAAGATAGGCCTGCAAGAAAAAAAAGCTTTACCGGAGTATGTAGTTTATGAACGAGGAATAGCTGTTGCTGATGTGATTATTGGTTGGATTTATGGTGTTGCTGCCATTGGGTTATTTTTGAATTGTGATTGGGCATATAAACTTGCATGGATACCCGGAGTAATATTAATATATCATGGTCTGAGCTTCTGGTTTTGGACCGGGAATCAGAATAAAGCAGGTCATCTAACAACCTCGAATATATTTAGAGTTGTATGGTTTCTTGCTAATTTTTTGACAGGTGTGTTAACCATAGTTGTTGTTTGGTGAAAGGACATTCACTCAATGGATTAAGATGTTTCACTTAATTATAATACTATAAAATTAAGGAGTGTATCATAATGAAAAAAGTATTTTTAGTAATCGCCTTTCTATTTATCGGTTCGAATCTCTTTGCTCAAAAAATAACCTTGTATGAAAATTATGAAGCTTATAAAAATGATAAATATAAATACTATGAAGAAATAGATAAGTACGAAACCAAATCCGAATTAAATGAAAGCATCGATACAAATTATTATAGGGTGTATTACAAGTTCGATTTAGGAAGTACAACAAATTGTTATACTTTTTGTATAAGATTGCACAAAGGCAGGGAATTAGAAAATGAAGTAATTATGATTCTGGACAAACCTGATGATAAATATTTTTGGGATTATCTTAATATCAAGAAAGGAACTGGTTATAGGATTTTAATATACAGAGAAGACAAAGGAGAGTTGTTAACATCATCGATACCGTTTGGAGTGCATTAAAAGGATTCTCTAATTCACATCCAAGCTTGTTTTTATTGAATTGAAATAGTTTTTGAACTTGTATAAGTTAAATCGTAAATAAATTTCAAGAAACGTTTTGTTTAGCAGTTACTTTATTAACAAGAACATACTTTAAACTATATTCATTAAATATTTAATATTCTAAACGGGATGAGATATCTACTATTTATACTTACATTAGCATTAGCTGTTTATTCTTGTGATACATCTGAACCAGTTGAAGAAGATGTTTTACTGAGTGTCGGTAAATTAACGTGTGATATTAGTTATCCTGTTTCGATACCTGGTTTTCACAGGAACTATGCTGAATATAATCTTACCGATCCGAGTATCAACACAATCAGAGTCTCTTTTACATACCGAACTACTCAGAGTAATACATGGAATACGATGGGTAACTCAGGTATTAATTTCCAGGATTCTGTATGGACAAAATTCGAGGGTCGCGATAGTATCAAGAATAGTGCAGGTTATCAATATACGGTTACAGGTTTAAGTTATGTGCTTCAAAATAATAATGGTATTATTCCAATATTTTTCGAATTGCTTTTAAAGCAAGGTCTAACGACTGCAGATTATTGTGAATTTCTTAATATTAAAGTTGTGAAAGTAAATTAATATATTTCTTTATTGAATTGAACAAAAAGATTTAATTAGAGATATTAATTATGTAAAAAAATTCAACATTAGAATCGGGGTGTAGATCAGTTGGTTAGATCGCACGTCTGGGGGGCGTGAGGCCGGTGGTTCGAGTCCACTCACCCCGACTTCTTAAAGCAATTCTTATACATTTCTATTCTATAATTTGTCCTACAATATTTATTCTTAATATCGTATTATTAATGTTAAGAAACACTCAGTTGTAAATCGATAATTTCAAAATGGATTTTAAAGAAATATTAGAGTACAAGATAATTCAAATAGGAGACTACAGTTTAATACTCTACCACGTTCTATTTGTAATTTTTGTCTTTATTGTTACAGGATTACTTCTCTGGATAGTGAAAAAGATTATTGATAAATTGGTTTTGAAGAAAGAACATGATCGTGGAAAGAAGCATGCGATTTACCAGATAGTAAAATATTTCGTCTGGGTTATTGCTATCGCCATTGCACTCGAAAGCATTGGAATAAAATTAACTTTATTAATAGCCGGTTCGGCCGCATTGTTAGTGGGGCTCGGTCTTGGTCTTCAAAGTGTGTTCCAGGATTTTATTTCAGGAATTGTAATTCTCGTTGAGAGTACGATCCAGGTTAATGATGTCATTGAGGTCGAGGGCTTTGTTGGAAGAGTGAAAGAAATTGGTTTAAGGACTTCCAAGGTAGTAACAAGGGATGATATCGTTACAATAATTCCGAATTCAAAGTTTACAACTGAAAGAGTAATCAACTGGAGTCACACAAAAAGAAAAACGAGATTTCATATTAATGTGGGTGTTGCTTATGGTTCAGATGTTGAGCTTGTCAGGAAAGTTTTATTAGAGTGTGCTTCAGAACATAAAGAAGTAGAAAATATCCCGGAGCCGTTCGTGAGGTTTGTAGACTTTGGTAATTCTTCTCTTGACTTCGAACTTTTTTTCTGGAGTGTAAATAATTTTTATGTTGAGAATATTAAAAGTGATTTGAGATTTTTAATCGACAAGAAATTCAGAGAGAATAAAATTCAGATACCATTCCCGCAAAGGGATATTCATATAAGAACAGATGCCACGAAAAGAGGAAGGAAATAAAAGCTAACTAAATAATGGCACGTAAAGAAAAGTCAGACAAGTATATATCAAGAAGCAAATCTTTTACAATAAGTGATTTCCCTAGCGAGCAGCGTCCACGTGAGAGATTGCGAATGAAGGGAGCTGATAAACTTTCCGATGCAGAACTGTTAGCTATTATAATTGGCTCTGGAGTACAGGGTGAAAATGTGATAATAACTGCCCAGAAGCTTCTGTCCAAATTTGGTTCTTTGAATGGTGTTCTGGAGGCATCCTTTGAAGACATTAAGAGTATAAGAGGTTTTGGGAATGCTAAGGCGTCACAGTTAATTGCATGCTTTGAAATTGCACGACGAGTAAGAAATAAAGATTCTAAAAGAGAAGATAAAAAACAAAAAGAGGATGCTGTAACAAGTCCCGAAGAAGCCTTTAAACTTATCGGAGCATATATTAATGATTATTCAAAAGAAAATTTTCTTGTACTTTCATTCGATGTCAGGAACAAATTAATAGGAGTTGATAATATTTCAAAAG
The DNA here is from genome assembly GCA_016783945.1 of Ignavibacteria bacterium. Taxonomy (GTDB): domain Bacteria; phylum Bacteroidota; class Ignavibacteria; order Tepidaquicellales; family Tepidaquicellaceae; genus BS750m-G4. The sequence continues at coordinate 2,132 of JADHVP010000133.1, read as the reverse complement.
GAACTATAAGTGCAAGCCTTGTACACCCACGGGAAACATTTGAGTCTGCAATCAGGAAGCACGCAGCTCAAATAATGATTGGTCATAACCATCCATCAGGAAGCATAGAGCCTTCGGAGGATGATATTAAGATCACAAAAAGAATTTCAGAAGCTGGGAAGATAATGGGAATTGAATTAATGGATCATATCATTGTAACAAAAAATAATTTCTATAGCTTTAAGAGTAACGGTTTGCTTTGATGATTCATAAGTTATGCAATACGCTACTTTAGGTTGAGTTTTTTAGATAAAATTTATAACATAATGTTTCGAATTTATTATTTAATTTTGTATAGTGTAAAATAGAATTTGATGGAATACAAAGACTACTACAAAATACTTGGGATTGATAAAAATGCAAATGCTGATGAAATCAAAACGAAGTTCAGAAAGTTAGCGTTAAAATATCACCCGGATAAGACAAAAGGTGACAAAATTGCTGAAGAAAAGTTTAAAGAGGTCAACGAAGCATACGAAGTTCTGAGTAATCCTGAAAAAAGAAAAAAATATAATGAGTTAGGAGAAAACTGGAAATATTACCAGCAAGCCGGAGGAGAAGCACAGGGATTCGATTGGTCTAAGTATGCTCAGAGTCAGGGTGGAACAGGAGGTGGAAAGACTTATTATCATTTTGAGGGAGACCCGAACGAAGTATTCGGTGGTTCGGGATTCTCGGATTTTTTCGATGCAATATTTGGTCAGGCGTCAAGGCAAGGAGGTTCAGGACGAAAGAGAAGAACCACTGCATTTAAGGGACAGGATTTTACTGCCGAGATGAATATCACTTTAGATGATGCATACAGAGGCGGAGCACGGGTATTTAAGCTTGATGGGCAGTCGATTAAATTAAAAATAAAGCCCGGGATTAAATCCGGTCAGGTTCTGAAATTAACCGGAAAGGGTGCGCCCGGGATGAACGGCGGTCCTGCCGGAGATTTACTCTTAACTATAAATGTTATGACAAATTCGAAGTATGAAAGAAAAGGTAACGATCTTTATACTGATTTGAATGTTGATCTTTACACTACAATACTTGGTGGAAAAAAAGAATTTAGAACTTTAAAAGGTTCCATTAAATTAAACATTCCGAAAGGAACACCTAATGGTAAAGTTTTGAAACTTCCTAAAATGGGAATGCCAAAGTATAACAAACCAAAGGAATATGGAGATTTATACGTGAAGCTTAATGTTCAATTACCCGAGGATTTAAAAGAGAAGGAATTATCTTTATTCAAAGAATTGCAAAGCCTTAGAAATTAGTTATCAGAAATTTAAGATTAAAAAATGTTAAAGATATATGATCACCTGGAAGATTTAAAATTATCTGAACTTCTGCATAATGCAATGAACAATAGATGCAGGTATTATGCGAGTGAATTAATGGAGGCTCTTGATTACGATGATTACGATTTATTTGAAGAGGTGATTCTAACAGCTGAAAGAGCGTGCATGGCATTGGAGATTCCTGTTAAGCACAATTTTCAGATGGTTTATCGTTATGATGAAAATGGTATGTATAAGGATTGGCAACTGTCGGATCTTGCATGTTATTTGGTTTCAATAAACGGGGACCCGTGTAATCCGAAGATAGCAAGAGCACAATTGTATTTCGCATTTTATTTGGATAAATAGTGTTAGGTGCATACTGAATAAATAGACTATATGAACAAGCCAGACGAAATATTTATTCACTTTTATTCAAAAAGCAAATTAGTTAATTTGTAATAGTAATGCGGGAATGGCGGAAATGGTAGACGCACCATCTTGAGGGGGTGGCGCCACATAGGTGTGAGGGTTCAAGTCCCTCTTCCCGCACTTTTAAAACGCTGGTTTCTCGATCAGCGTTTTTGTATTCATAAAACATTTAAGACATTATAGATTATATTATAAATGATGTATATCCCAATTTAAGCAACTAAAATGAGGGTAAATAATCTTGTGGTGTTGTATAAATACTCTTGAGAATGAATTTTGTAAAAATCAATTCAGTATTGATTATATGCAAATTTAATAATAAGTTGGAAGGATAGTAATTATCTTGATTATTATAATTAATCGTTATATTTTAGGCTTTTTATAAAAATCATAAAT
>JADHVP010000003.1 GCA_016783945.1 Ignavibacteria bacterium | reverse complement strand
TTTACGAGCTTAACAATCTCTTTTCTTCGTTCTTCATTAAGCGCAGGTATTGGAATTCTAAGTAACACACCATCATTCTGTGGATTAAGACCTAAGTTAGAATTGAGAATTGCTTTTTCGATACCTTGTATTGCGGACTTATCATATGGCTGAATAGTGATGGTATGATAATCAGGTGTGCTAATATTACCAAGCTGATTAAGTGGAGTTAGCGTACCGTAATAATCAGCTTTTATTCCATCGAGCAACCCTAAGGTTGCTTTTCCTGTACGGATTTTTACGAATTCCTGCCTAACATGTTCAACTGCTTTCGACATTCTTTCATCTGCGTTTTTTAGTATATCTTTTATCATAATCGATTTATTTGATTAGAAAAAATATTTTTATTAACAGATCAGAGTTCCTATCTTCTTGCCCGTGACAAGTTTCTTTAGATTATCTTTTACGTTCATATTGAAAACGAGAATCGGGAGTTTATTCTCCTGGCAAAGTGTAATTGCTGTTAGATCCATTACTCTGAGATTTTTATCAAGAACATCGATGTAGGATAATTGCTTAAACATTTTTGCATACTTATTTTTTTCAGGATCGCTATCATAAACTCCATCAACTCTTGTACCTTTAATAATAACATCGGCATTAATTTCAATTGCTCTGAGGACTGCAGCAGTATCCGTTGTAAAATATGGACTGCCCGTTCCAGCAGAAAAGATCACGACTCTTTTCTTTTCAAGATGTCTAACCGCTCTTCTTAAAATTAATGGTTCTGCTACTTCATCCATTTTAATTGCAGATTGTACCCTGGTATATATTCCATTCTTCTCGAGTTCGTTCTGCAAAGCAAGAGAATTTATAACTGTTGCAAGCATTCCCATTTGATCACCGGTAACCCTGTCGACTCCTTGCTGGGATGCGGATAATCCTCGATAAATATTTCCGCCTCCTATAACAATCCCTACTTCAATATTAAGTTTAACAATCTTTAAGACCTCTTTAGCAACATGTTTTACAATCTCAGAATCAATACCGAATTTCTGTTTTCCTAAAAGTGATTCACCGCTAAGTTTCAAAAGAATTCTTTTATACTTTGCGGAATGCACACGCTTTGAGGATGTTCCCTTTTTCACCATAATCTAAAATTTAAAAATTTTTGATTATTCTTTTTATGAACTTTATCCTAACTGAAATCTGACCATCTCAACAACTTCAAGCTCATTTTTAGATTTCTTCTTGTAATCATCAAGAAGGTCTTTAATACTTTTATGAGAATCCTGTATAAACTCCTGCTCTATTAAACAATTATCCTGATAAAACTTCTCGACCTTATTGTTTACAATCTTATCAATAATATTATCGGGTTTTTTTTCATTTTTAGCCTGGGTTGTATAGATGTCTTTTTCTTTTTCTATCAGGTCTTTGTCAACTCCATCTCTGTTAATTGCAATTGGATTCATGGCAACAACTTGCATTGCTATTTTATTTCCGATATTATATGCTTCATCAGTTAAATTCCCTTTAATCCCGATAATAGAGCCTAACTTACTTCCAAAATGATTATATTCCGATACAAAACCGTTATCGACACGAACTAATTTAGCTTTTTTAAACTCTATCTTTTCCCCAATTTTTCCCATTAATCCGTCAAAACTTTCCTGTACCGTTATACCATCCTTACTCTTTGCTGACAATATCTCCGATAATTCATCCGATGAAATTCCTAATGCAATATCTGCAACGTCTTCAGAGAATTTTTGAAAATCATTACCCTTAGCTACAAAATCCGTCTCACAATTAATTTCGACAATAACTCCTGTTTTCTTATCATCACTTATCTTAGATTTAACAGCTCCTTCATTAGCAACCTTATCAGCTCTTTTCGTTGCTGTTAATGCACCTTTTTTTCTAAGATACTCAATGGCTTTTTCAATATCACCATTTGACTCCACAAGTGCCGTCTTACAATCTCCCATTCCTGCACCTGTTTTGGTTCTTAATTCTTTTATAAGAGCTATACTAACTTCCATTATAAAATTTATTTATGATTGTTATTTATGAATAGTTTTTCAGTTAATTTATTCGGCTTCCATTTTCTCTTTCATTTCAGCAGTTTCGTCTTCTCTTTTCGTTTTCGAAACTTGATTTCCTTCTAAAGCTGCATCTGCTATCGTCTTCGTTATAATCTCAATTGACTTCACAGCATCATCATTAGCCGGTATAGGATAATCTATCAAATCTGGATCGCAATTCGTATCAACTATCGAAAAAATTGGGATATTTAATTTTCTCGCTTCGTCAATTGCTATATGTTCTTTCTTTACATCTACGAGGAATAAAGCTCCCGGTAGTTTAGTCATATTAACAATACCATTGAGAACTTTCTCTAATTTTTCTTTCTCGCGTGACATAATTAATCGTTCTTTCTTAATGAACTGTTCCATCGTACCGTCAGATTCCATCTTTTGAAGGTTTGTTAACTTTTTAATACTCTTTCTCACTGTATTAAAATTCGTTAACATTCCACCCAACCATCTTTCTGAAACATAAAAAGAATCACATCTTTCAGCTTGCTCTTTTATAATTGCCTTCGCTTGCTTTTTAGTACCGACAAACAATAACTTCTTTCCTTCCGAAGTAAGCTTTATTACAGAATTACAAGCGTCCTCAAGTAACTGAAGAGACTTTTTGAGATCGATGATGTGAATACCATTCCTCTCCATAAAAATATACTGTCTCATTTTCGGATTCCATCGTCTTGTAAGATGACCAAAATGCGAGCCTGCAAGCAATAAATCTTCTATTTGAACTTTTGCCATATAAATCTCCTGTGTGTTTTGTAAGCCGGAATCTACCCTTTATGAAACTGAAAATGAAACGGGTACTTAATGCGAGTCATAATTGTGGTAAAAGTTGGCTTTTGTTTTTCTTCTATCTCCATCATCTCTTATCTTACATCCCTATATATCGGGACACGGGTAAAATAAAATCAGGAAATATGCTTTTTAAAAATTATTAAAATGATTTAAATATAAATACTAAAACTCAATGTTGTAACTCTCGTGATAATATATTATCTCTTTGAGAATTGGAATCTTTTCCTTGCTTTCGGTTGTCCATATTTTTTTCTTTCAACCATTCTCGGGTCTCTTGTTAAAAATCCATTTGTTCTTAATACCGACCTAAGTTCTTCGTTTTTCGAAACAAGTGCTCTTGCAATACCTAATTTTATTGCACCAACCTGTCCTGCTATACCTCCACCAGATACGTTGACTTTAACATCAAAATTTCCCAAATTCTCTGTTACCTTTAAAGGTTGCAATGCATCATCAACTCGCGCATCGGATTTTAAATAATCTTTAGCTTCCTTTTTGTTAATAATAAACTTCCCGTCTCCTTGTAATAAGTATATTCTTGCAGTTGCAGTTTTTCTTCTTCCAACAGATACGTTCGAAATTGTTGTCATATATTATGTTTGTATAATCAGTTTGTTTTTAAAATTTTAATTCTACTGGATTCTGAGCAGAATGAGGATGCTCACTTCCTTTATATACTTTCAATTTGTTAAAAAGCGTTTTCCCAAGCCTTGTTTTCGGCAGCATCCTTTTAACAGCTAACTGTATAACTTTTTCCGGATTCTTCACGATTAATTCTTTGTAAGTCTTCGATTTTTGACCACCAGGGTAACCGGAGTGAGTTAAATACTCTTTCTGTTCAGCCCTTTTGCCAGTCATCTTAACTTTTCCTGCATTAATGACTACGACCCAATCACCAAGGTCTGCATTCGGTGTGTATTGAGGATTATACTTACCTCTTATTCTTTTCGCAATTTCACTTGCAAGCCTTCCCAGGATTTTACCATCCGCATCAACCAAGTACCATTTCTCGGGATTCTCATTCCGTACGGCAAACTTTGTTGTTCTAATCGATTTTCTAATTACTGTTTTCATATTTTTAAATAAGATGTAAAAATAGAATTTTTAACAATCAATATCAATGAAAAGTACTTTCGAAACTCTATTTTAAAAAATAAATCATAATAATACTAATTTTCAATTATTCCGGAATTGACATATTTTCAGACCTAAAGAATAATATAAAAAGGGGTATTTTAAAATACCCCTTTTCCAAAACACAAATAATCTTTATTCTATCTTTTCTTAAATTATTTGAGAAGAACCATCTTCTTAACATTTACATAATCATCAGCTACCATCTTATAAAAATATACCCCACTCGGATAATCCATTCCATTCCAGTTAACCTCATAGCTTCCTATGTTTAGTTTTTCATTTACAAGTGTTGTGATTTCTTTTCCAAGTATATTGTAAATTGTTAATTTTACGTATGAAGCCTTCGGAATATCGAATTTTATGTTTGTAGCCGGGTTGAACGGGTTTGGATAGTTTTGATGTAAATTAAATTTCTCTGGTATTATCCCCTCTTGTTTACTAATTGCAGTTGTGAACAAAGCAGCATTTGTAAAAGGTCCTGCATTTATAAGAGTAACCGTATAAAGCTTGTTTTCAGGAGTTTAATTCTTCCGCAGAGTCTCCTCGACAGAGGGACTCTGTGGATCTCATTTTTCTATATACAATCTATATAAACACTCTTTATGAATAGTGAAAGTTTCGGAAGACTCTGCTTGAACTTAAAAACAACCTTTTGAAGTATAATTTATATGAGCGTTTTCATTTTTCCTTATTTTTAATTTCGTCACCCTCTTTCAAAACAACGAAATATAAATCGAAATGAAATGGCATATCTTGCCAATATTCTATATCATAATCATTGGAATTTGGAATACCATTATAGCCGCCACTTACATATCCAAGTAACATTACTGTATCACCATTATTTAATTTTGAAAATGATTCTTTGTTACATGAGATTTTGATAGTTCTTGAAAAGTCTAATGGTTGTTCATCTATTTTTTGAACAATCAAATATCTTTTTTCACCATCAGCTTTTGTCAATGTATCTCCGTATTTAATGATACCTGAAACTTTTATTACATTACCTAATTTCCAACCTTCCCAAACTTTTATATTATTGAGATTAGCTTGAGAAAATACATTAGAAGAAAATATTAAAAATATCGAAATAAGAAGAAGGATAGTCCACCTGAAATTGCACATAGCTGTTTTGCTAACTTGCAATTTGTGAATATATAGATCACTTTCCTGTTTGTCGGGATAAACGGTTGTTGTGTGTTTTAATGTTGATTTATTCATTTCCATACTCCTTATTGTTTAATTATTTGTCAAATTTATTTTTGGATTTACATTCTTTTTTCTATAGCCTGCTCCAATTAACGCTAACGGTTACGGCTATGTGCAGTAGGGCTACCGAAGCGTTAAATATTTAAGTTTATATGAGATTATAAAGTTAGTAATAAATTTCACTTAAACAACTCATCCCTATTGCATATGAGCCCTTGTTGTGTGCAGTATTTTTTTAGTATTTATTGTCTTTCTTAATTTTCAAATCTGTTAATCCAATCAGAAAGTCACAGCAGTCATAGTAACTTCCGCCACTTGGTGTCCATCTATCAACAACATGATATCTTTCATTATTCACCCCTTCAAGTATCCATTGAGAGCCATCAGTCCCTAATATATCAACTTCAATTGTATTTAAATTCCAAAAATCAGCCGCCTCTAAATATGAATAAAACTTATCCCAAGTTTCCTTATCAATTGTTTTAGTCTCATTTATTGTCATTTGTCCTGGTTCATATCCACCAGCTCCATCACAAAGCTTCCATGTTAAAGTATATTTATCATTCTGCTTTTCTATTCTAATTGAAACAGGATTATGAAATGTTCTCAACCATAAAAATCTGTATATTTCTTTATCTGGTTTTTTATTGAACAATAATGGTTCTCTCATTGCATGTAAATGACTTGAATACCAGTCAACGCGAAATGTATCATAACCTGCATAAATAGCAGTGTCAGTAAAAATCTCAAAAGGAAAATATACTTGATTACTGTTTATTGGAATATTTAAAGAGTCAACTTTAATAGAATTATCTATGTACTTGTCAATCTTTCTTGTGTTTTCTTGAGATTGGCATGATTGTACTAAGATAAAAGCCAAAAATGTAATTATCAGTCTGTTCATATCTCTGCGTTAATATTGCACACAACGGTTGCCTGCCTGACGCGGGCAGGGAGACTCAGCGGGGACGGGAGTTTGTGAAAATCATCTATTTCTGTTTTTTTATTGGCATATAACGGTTTCGGCTTGGCGAAGAAGCGGATTTAGAGAAGCACAAAACTGTCAACCTACCACAACAGTCTATTTGAAACACTGCACTTGATACTACCACGGAATCCGCTTTTTTGCCAAGGTGCTGTTATGCGTAGGTTTCATTTATTCAAACTTTGTCGAAATACAAGAAAATATCCGTTAAAATGATGTTTAATTTTAAATTCATTAAACAATTTCATTTCCTTTTTGCTGAATACTGCTGACATCCTTTTAATCGCAAGTTCTCTGTCTTGTTCATTATGATAGGGTAATAAAAAACAAATTGAATCATCAACAATTTCAGGATATTTAACTGGATTTAAAATGTTTCCTTCTGCTTTAACTTCCGTCATTATTCTAAATCTCAGTTTTACAGATGCTTTTTCAACAGTCCTCACTTTACTAAAATTCTCTTGTTCCGAGAACATTGCAATTAATAAGTTTTTCATTTCATCGTTTACAATAAAACCGCTCTCTTGTATCCGCTCCTCTAAGACTTGTGAAAATGATTGGCTTATTAAATCTCCTGTTTTAATAGTTTCAAAAAAACTACCATGAACTAACAATATTTTTGTTTTTCCTTTTTTTTACCACGGATTAAATAAAACACATCTCTTATTGGCAACGAATCAATGACATCACCAACATTTTCCATCTGTTGCCTGATGATACTATTTTCTCCTTTTATAACTTTTGAAATTTCTTTTTTACCTGTCGGAATTGTTGAATTGAATGAAGAAACCGTGAAACTATAGCAATCTTTTAACTCTATCAATTCCCCTCCTGTGAACAATTCATTTTTTGGACTTATCCTGATTGCTAAATCGGGAAACTGCCCTTGATTTTTACAAGACAATATACTGATATCAAAAGGAAAATCTTCTAATTTCTGAATTTTGACAAACTGTTTTTTATTGTCAATTAAAGTTTTAAAAAAATGATATATCGAATACATTAGTTTTCTATAGGGTTAGCAAACAAACCTACTGGTTTAATAGATATTTTCTTTTCAAATTCATCGCCCCATATTTTTGAAATATTTTCGGTGCAACTATAATCTTTGAAATACTTTTGAATTATGTCTGCATCACGAATTTCAGAAAGACGATTTTGAATTAAACTCGCATTTGAAGGATCAATTTCGATTCCAACAGAATTTCTTTGTAGTTGATGAGCAACGCAAAGAGTTGTACCTGTACCTGCAAAAGGGTCGAGTACAACATCTCCGACTTTTGTGGAAGTTAATATAATTCTGATTAGAAGAGCTAACGGAGATTGTTGTTTGTGAAAACGTTCTCCGCTTTCAGTTCTAATTGCTTCATTACCGGCGAAATAGCCAGAAGTTAATTCTCTGATATCATCCCAAACATCAGTTACAAATACTCCATTCTCTCTCTGATATTTATAATTAGGCGGTAATGGTGGTTCTATTCTTAATCGGTGAAATGTTTTTGCCTTTTCTCCTTTTGTTGCATAAATAATTATTTGATAATGCTTTCCATATTTTCCATTGATAGGGACGGCAGATGTCTTCTTTTTCCAAATAATTAAATTTTGGAATGTCCAACCTGTTTTTCGTAGTGCGGTCAATACAAATTCCGTATTTTTTTCTCGTTGCATAAAGTACATAGAGCCTCCATTGTTTGTAGTATCATAAATGAATTTACAAACATCAGTCATCATTTCCCAATATTTTATTTTATCCATACTATCATGGTGATAAGCATATTCCTTTTGCTGATTAAAAGGAGGATCTAAAAATGTCAAATCAATTTTTTGATTTATTGATTTACTTTGTAGGACAGTTAAACAGTTGCCATTTATTATTTGATGACTCATATATTTTATTTTTTATAAATTTAACAATTATTTTTCTATATTCAAATCTATTTTGAAACTTATGCCTAAACTCGTTTATATGTATGACAAAATCATACATATACATCCGTTTTTGTCTGTATTTGTATGATAGCTATCATGCTTAATTTTATAAATCATCAAATGAACTTTTAACGTTCCGCTGCCTGTTACAGACAGGTCTCCCAACAGTTCAAATCCTCCTTAATTTACCCATTCACTTTAATTAATTAAACATTAAAATAAAAAAAGCCCGCCTGTTAGTATAACTCCGCCTTCTCCGGGTGCTTCGTCGCCCGACATAAATACCTGCAGTTCATTTACGCCCCTGTTAGTGATTTTGAATCTTGTTGTCATTTCGATTCCATTTGAAATAATATTATCCGTCTCTGACTCTCTGAGCACTCCAACATAGACACCGCTTTCCTCACCCGAGATTTCTAATGACGTTTGCGGCTTCGAGAGTGCTTAAAAATTCAGGTTGATCAGCTCTCAGCACTTCGGCGAGCTTCCAGCATTAAGATTAAAAAAATAAATAGTGTTTTTGTTTTTCGTAATAATTTAATTTTGAATAAGGAGTTTTTAAAAAGAAAATCCACTTGTAATACATTCATAGTATCACTATGAAATTTACACTGGAATTATTTACTCAAGTATTTATTCTAAGAGTCTATAATAAAATTAAGGATTGGTAAAGTTGTTTCCTAAATCCTTTCTATGAAATGCAAAATACGAATATTAATAATAATATTGTATAGGTTTTTTCCTTAAATTCTTATAAGTTTTTTTCTTACAAGAATTAACTTTTTTATTTACTCTCGCTTTTAATTAATATTAATGTGAGGTATATAATAAGAGGTTTACGAGACTCCGAGCAAAGATTTTTATTTGAGAAAAGTGCATTGCATTGCACTTTAACTCAAGAATGGTTCTTTTTTCCTTTATAGAACACCTAATAGTGCACTATATTGCCCTTTGACTTGCTAATTATTTTTAAATTTGCTTATTTAAAGAAAAAGTGCAATATAATGCATTTTTACAAATTTTTTCAAAATTATGAAAGAATTAGAACAAATATGTGAAGATATAAGAAAAAGAAGAAAATCGTTAGGTATAATACAAACTGATCTTGCAGAAATATCGGGTGTTTCGTTAAGAAGTCTTAAAGAAATAGAAACGGGAAAAGGGAATCCTACATTGAGTAATTTATTAAAAATACTCAACACACTTGGTTTGAAAATAACATTAACATCAAGAATAAAAAATGACTGAACAAAAAGCGAATGTTTATTATAATGGGGAATTAGCAGGCGTCTTAGTTAAAACAACCCATGAGTATTACTTTGTTTACTCTGATAAATATTACGATGATAAAAATAAACCTGCAATCTCTCTCTCATTTCCTAAAACTCAAAAAGAATATAAATCAAAATACTTGTTTCCATTTTTCTTTGGTTTACTAACGGAGGGAGTAAATAAAAAAATCCAATGTAAAATTCTTAAAATTGATGAGAAAGATTATTTCACAAGATTAATTAAGACAGCACACACTGACACTATCGGAGCAATAACTATTAAAGAAATAAAATGAATTTATTATATTGTCCATCTTGCTTAAAAATTAACCACTCAACTTTTTGCAAAGCCTGCCTCAGAAAATTTTTTAATGGAAAAAAAGTAAGCCATATATTACCATTTTCCAAACCTGAATATGAAGAAGTCGTAATACAGCAAAGCGGAAAAATTTCAATCTCCGGTGTTCAACAAAAACATTCATTGATGTTAAGTGGAACCTCGTTAGAGTTGACTTATAAAGGCGGTGAGTATATAATAAAGCCACTACCTCAGACAGTAATGAAACATGTCAATCAAGTTCCTGCTAATGAGCATATTACAATGCAAATAGCCTCGCAGATATATAAAATAAATACAGCAGAAAACGCTTTATTGTTTTTTAAGGATAATTACGAGCCATGTTATTTAACAAAGAGATTTGATAGACTGCCTGACGGATCAAAAATCTTGTTAGAAGACTTTACTCAAATATCAAATAAATCAGAAGAAAAAGATGGAATCAATTATAAATACGAATTAAGCTATGAAGAGATTGCAGAATTGATGGAAAAAAATTCAAGCGCCTATCCAATCGAAGTTGAAAAATTTTTCAAATTAATTTTGATCAATTATTTAATTAATAATGGTGATGCTCACCTTAAAAACTTCTCATTAATATACAACTTAAAATACAATGATTACCAGCTAAGCCCTGCTTATGATATTCTTAATACAAGAATACATTTTCCTGAAGAAACTGAATTAGCATTACCTTTATTTAAGAATGGTTACGAAACTGATAGCTATAAAATAAACGGCCATTTTCTTTATGAAGATTTCCATGAGTTCGGATTGAAAGCAGGTATTAAAAAAAATAGGGTAGAAAATTTTTTGAAAGATATAATTTCAAAAAATAAAGAAATAAAAATTCTGCTTAATAAATCCTTTCTTAGTGAAGAAACAAAAAAACTTTATAATGATTATTTACAAATTAGCATTAAAAAACTCACCCCTGTGAGTAAGTAATTGAAGAATAATTTTTCATCATAATAATATTATTATAATTTTACTACACCCCTGATACTACACGCAGCATCCCAAATCCAGCTTTCGAGAGATTTGTCTTTAGTAGTGTTATTGTTTTTGGAGTTTTTCAAATTGATAATATTTTTTACAATATAAATAAATTTTCTAAGAACTGCTTCACTTTCCCACACAAAACTTTTGAAATATGTTATTGAGTATGTCTTCATTTGTCACCTCCCCGGTAATCTTTCCAAGAAAATTTAATGCATTTCTAAGATCTACCGAAATATATTCTCCACTCATGCTGTTGTTAATAGAGTTAACAGCATTATTCAATGACAGGATTACGTTTTCCAAACATATCTTATGACGCATGTTTGTCAGGATAATGCTTCCAGTTTTTTTAGTAATGTCTTCCGAAACAACTTTTCTTATCATTTCCTCTTTCAGTCTTTCTATCGATTCATCTTTGTATATGGAAACTTTGATTCCGTCCTTATTAAAATCTTTACTTGCGATATCTATTTTTGTAAAAACAATAAGTGATTTATCTTCGTTGAAATTCTTCTTAAAATAATTAAGACATTCGTCTATCAACTTTATATTTTCGGATGAATCAATCAGATAAAGCACAAGGTCTGCTTCATCGATCTTCGCAAAACTTCTTTTGACTCCTTCACTTTCAATTTCATCGGAAGACATTCTTAATCCTGCAGTGTCAATCAAGTTGAAAAGAACACCTTTGATATTCAGACTTTCCTCAATATAATCTCTCGTAGTTCCGGGTACAGTGCTGACAATAGCCCTGTTAGTTTTCAACAGATAATTAAACAACGAGGATTTACCGCTGTTTGGTTTTCCCGCGATTACAAGATTTATTCCTTCTCTTATAATCTTACCCGTGATATAAGATTCAAGAACACTTTCAATCTTCGAAGATAATTCCTGTATCTTTTCTTTTAATTCATCTTTCTTTACGAACTCCAAATCCTCTTCCGCAAAATCTAACTCCAATTCTATCAGTGAAGTAATATCGATTAAATCCTGTCGTGTGCTTTTTACGAATTCGGATAAGGACCCTTCGAGTTGTTTAATGGATGAGAGATGTGCAGTTTCGGTTTTGGCTTTAATCAAATCGGCAACGGCTTCTGCCTGGGAAAGATCGATCTTACCATTCAAGAAAGCTCTTTTGGTAAACTCACCAGGCTCTGCATGTCGGGCTCCACTCTTTAACAACAATGGTAATATCCTCTGAACAATGTATGCACCCCCGTGTGTAGAAATCTCTACAAGGTCTTCACCGGTATATGAATGTGGAGTTTTAAAAATTGATACAAGAACCTCATCGATCAAAGAATCGTTTTCGAAGATATATCCAAAATGTATTGTGTGAGAAGATTTAAGCGAGATATCGAATCTATTTTCTCCATTCTTATCTTTAAAAAAAATATTTCCAACAATCTTAAAAGTTTCATCACCCGAGACTCTTAAAACAGATATACCACCTTCACCAATTGGAGTTGATATCGCAGCTATTGTATCATATAGATTCATCTCATTAAATAAATATCAATTATACAAAAAATATTTTCCATCTCATGAATAAAACTCTTTCTTCTTTAATATTAACCATATAAAGACAGGTGCACCAATAAATGACGTAATTATCCCGACAGGAATTTCAGCAGGGGATATGATTGTTCTGGCAATTGTATCAGATACGACTAAGAATATTGCACCTAATAGAATCGTACAAGGGATACTGTACCTGTAATCAGTTCCGATTATTAACTTAGATATGTTCGGAACAACTAAACCAACAAATGAAATTATCCCGGCAATCGAAACAGCCGCTGCTGCAAGTAAAGCTGACACCGCAATAGAAATTCTTTGAAGAGTCTTTATCTTTAATCCGAGAGATATTGCCAGCTCTTCTCCAAGGTTCAGCACATTCAAATCTTTTGAAAGAAAAATTGCAACCAATAAGCCCACTATCACAAACACATAGGTCATGTTAAACTCGCTCCAGCCACGCCCTGACAATCCACCGTTCAACCAGTAAATGATTTGCATAACACTACTTCCTGAAATAAGCAGTAAAAAACCGTTCACAGAAGAGATTAAAGCATTTATTGCTATTCCCGCTAAGATGATTTTATTTGAAGATATAAAATTGTTATATTTGCTATCCAAACCCTTAGCAATATAAAATATTAGTAAGGTTGTCATTAATGCAAAGACAAAAGCAACGGGTGTTAACAAAGCATAAGAAAAAGATAACGGTAAAATGAAAATTAGTATTGCACCTAATCCAGCGCCGGCTGAAATTCCTAAAAGTCCTGGTTCTGCTAAATTGTTTCTTAACAAAGATTGTAAAACAATTCCCGAGCATGATAAAGATGCCCCAACGATTATTGCGTTTAAAACCCGCGGAAGTCTGATTTCAAAAATTATTTTTTTATGAATTTCATTTTCAGATGAAAAAACATTTATTATGTCCATCAAAGAGATAGTCGAGCTGCCTAATGATAAAGATACAACTACCGAAATTACAAACACAACCGAAAGAATCAGTAAGATTAAAAACCTTTTTGACAATTAGCTAAACAATTAAGGATTAATTATAAACAAAATATTTATAATTTACAGAAATTCAAAGTAATTTAAGATTGATATATTTGTAATGAACAAATTCGGTTCATTTAATATTAAGATTGCTCTATTATTAAGCGGTGTATTAATTGCTTTTATTATATTAATATATACACAGATTGTAGTCGACAGAATAAAAAACAGGGAAGCTCAAATAGCTAACCTGTATGCAAAATCTTTGGAATATATTGCCAACGATGAAAGTGCTGATGCAGAATACAGTTTTATCTTTAACGAGATCGTGACTCAGATCAATTTCCCGATCATAGCTACCGACAAGGACTACAAGACTATTACTTTTATACAAAATGTTAATTACGATACAACAGAAAGTCTGACAAAAGAAGACACACTGAGATTTTTTGACCTTGTCAAAGAAATGGATGAGATTAATCCTCCGATAAAAGTTGCTTACCAGGATAGCATCATACTTAACTACGTACACTATGGACAGTCTACACTTGTAACAGAATTAAAGCTTCTTCCCTACATTGAATTTGTTATCGGGGGTATCTTCGTGATACTCGGTTATATTGGATTTTCCTACATAAAAAAGAATGAGCAGAGTAATATATGGGTAGGTCTTTCAAGAGAAACTGCTCATCAGCTTGGAACTCCTTTATCATCATTGATGGGCTGGCTTGAAATGCTAAAAAGCTCTAAACCCGGAACAGAAGAATATGATGAAACAGTATATGAAATAGAAAACGATATAGATAAACTAAATAAAATTACAGGAAGGTTCTCAAAAATCGGCTCACAACCAAAACTAACTTTCGAAAACGTCGCAGAAGTTATACAAAGTGTAAGCCAATATTTCGAGAAACGAATTCCAAACCTTATTACCAAAGAAGGAAGAGTTACTAAAAAAGTAAGAGTTGAAGTAAACTGCCCGGAAAACATAAAAGTGAAGATAAACAAAGATCTCTTTGAATGGGTTATTGAAAACCTATTGAAGAATGCCCTCGATGCAATTGATAAATCAACAGGTTTAATTGTATTTAATATTTCCGAAAAAGAGAAAGAGGTTTTTATTGATGTTTCAGACAACGGTAAAGGAATCGATAAAAAATCCCGAAAGGATGTTTTCCGTCCCGGGTATTCGACAAAACTCAGGGGATGGGGATTAGGTCTAAGTTTATCAAAAAGAATAATAGAAGATTATCATAAAGGTAAATTATTATTAATAGAGTCTGTATTAGAACAGGGCACAACGTTTAGAATAAAATTGAATAAAACTTAATAATTACAGCCATTCAACCACAGTGAAATCGATTTGACTAAAGATAAATTAAAATTAAATACTAACTCAACGCTGAAAACCTTTTTTGAAAAAGTTAATACTTTATTGCGTAAGGCTTTTTCAAATACTCTTTACCTGATTATTTTTCTGTTAATTATCAAAACAGCTTTTCAATTGCTCCTGCTTAGTTCAGGTTTTAGATGGTTATCCGCTGACGACTTTTGCAGAACTGTTAAATCATACGAATGGTTAGAGCATCCGGAAATATCTTCGGGTGTTTGGCTGACACCGCATTTCTGGATTAACGGTTTCTTCATGATATTTGTAAAAGACCTCTTTACTGCCGCTACTATAGTAAGTCTTTTATTCACCGCTTTATCACTCGTCTTTTTCTTTAAAGTTGTTGAACTCTGCTTCGATAAAAAAATAGCTTTCATATCTTCGCTAATATTTTGCTTCTTTCCATTTCAGGTTTGGTTGAGCATATCCGGGCTGCCCGAATCAATCTTCTTCTTTTATGCAATAGCGGGTATTTATTACTTCATTAAATGGAAAGCTCCGGGAGGAAAGATTTTATATTTATACATAAGCTCAATTTCTTTTGCATTCTCAAATGTATTCAGGTACGAAGGTTGGTTGTTTAGTACCGTGTTAGTAATATTTGTGCTTTTTGATATCGCAAAGGAGAAAAAGATTTCCAGGACTATTGTTCGCAACTTTCTTATATCACTCATTTCATTCACAACCATTATCTGGTGGTTTGTACAAAATTACATTGACCATAATGATTTCATGTTCTTTGCAAAAGAAACCACTAAAATATTCGAACAGATAAACACTGCGAAGTTCTTCCAGAGATTAGTACAATATCCAATTTTCATTTTCTATATAGCCCCAATTACTACTGTATTTTCTTTGAAAATGATTTTCGATGTATTAAAGAAAAAGAACCTTAATCTAATCAAGTTATTCCTGCTGTTCAATCTTCTTGAGCTTTCACTTATGATGATACAGTCAATGTTCGGAACGGGAGGAACAAATTTAATTACAAGGTATGTTGTCATAAATGCTTTACTCTTTTTACCGTTTGCAGTGATGCAGATTTTCAAATACAGGAAATCGCTTACTGTAATATTCTTCACAGTTATCATAATCATTAATATCATTTGGAGCTTTTATTTCCCGCAGCCATTCAGAGTCGATACATTCGAAGTAGGATACTTTTTAAGAGACCAGTTCAACAAAGAACACATAAGCGAAAATGAAAACATTTATTTTGAAGAGCTTGAAGGATATTACGATGTTTGGGCTGTCAAAACACTTTCGAACCATCCGTTAAAATTTGTCCTCGGTGAATTTCCCAGGAGTTCGAGATTAGCAAGGAAATCCAGGGATAGAAGCAAAAAACCATCCGACGACGAATTAAACATACTCGATATAAAAAACTTTCTCGAAACAAATAAGATTAACCTCGCAATCGTAAAGAGTGACGGTTACAGGGATAAACTGTTAAAGATGAATCTTAAGAATGACGAAATTGGCGATTACAAAATCTTTTACATCAAAGACAGGGAAACAAACGTGAACGATTCCACAATTTCACTTTTTTCCAAAAGTGTAATATCCCTCGATGACAATCCTGACATTATAAATTTCAACAAGCTCATTGCGATAAATGACATAAAGATCGACAACACGAATTTTGGAATGAACCCTCAGACCGTGATGCTCGATTGGGGAGCTGTTGACAGAAATATTATTGACAGTATCGATTATGGTCATTACGAATTCAACAGGTACCAGTCACTGGTAGAGATAAAATCCGTTGAAGATGATTCGGTTGTTTACACTGAGAAGAGAAAGATCTTTTCGGATAAAAATATCGAAGACCTGCTCGAAAAGAATAATTTTAGAACCATCATAGTGCTTAAACCTTTCGCATTCATTCATTACTCAATAAAACATAAATCTGCACCTTTCGAAAGCGGTGTTTATTATTTATCTCTTAAACTCAGGGATAACAAATATAACAAAGACCTGACTCTTTACCAGGGAAACAAACTATACAAAGACGATAAGAGTCTACCCACGGATACCGACACGACTAAAAAAAGCGATACACTCAAAAGGAAAGTGAACGTTAAATCGAGCAAAGACTCTATTCTTTATGCATACGACCTTGGCAACGTAATAGCAATGTTCCCCAATACTGATTATAACGAAATGGTTAAACGAAGCAGCTCGGATGTTTACAGGATAATTATGGAAAACGGCTTGCGTGTGTTCTTCTCACAAAGATACCAGGGCGACCACTTCCTCAACTGGGTGTTTACGTATTTTTAGGAATCTAATAATCTTTTTCTGGTGCTTGCCCGCAAACTCTTTTTGAGCGGGGCATTGGCAATTCTATCCTGACATGGATTGACTTCTCCCATAGGGACTCCTTCGGAGCCGTTCGCGGTAGGGACCTGTAGCGTGTTAAACCTAAATTAGATAAAATCCGTTAAATAATCTTTAACTTTAATTTTCCGAATAAATACTTCTTCCGTCTCCATAATAATTTTCGTAGATGTGCTCATATACTCTTGCACATTTGTCTTGAAATATTTGCGCCTTATATATAATGGGAAGATATTCATCTAATATTTTCTGAATAGTAAGTAAAACCATCGCTCTGGTTTGTTGTCTCTTTCTCCAATCCAAAACTAATTTTCCCGCCTTAAGTGTTATAAGAAGTTTCTTAGCAGCAACTTTAACTTTATCCATCTCTTTTTCAGAAAGCTTTGCTTGTTTCAAAAGATCAAACAGTGCTAACTCCTCTTCACTTAAATTCTCTGAAATTGCTCTGCTTTCCTCTTCACTTAATTCTTCAGCAAAATTAACAAGTTCATCAAAGAACTTTTCAACATTAATAGCACCTGAATTATATTCGTTAATCAGTTCTTGAAGTTTCTCAGCAAAATTAACTCTTTCCTTATTAAGGGCAATCATCGCTGATATTTTAGTTCTAAGAGCATTCTTTAAAATTTCCGCTTGAGTGTTTTTCCTGGTCTTGTTAAATATTTTTCTGAGTTTTTCAAAGTCAAACTTACTTAAGTCAATCAGTTCAGTTTTTGTAATTATGTATGGTTCAGATTTTACTGACTCATCCATTACCTTATTAACTTCATTCATTACAGGTGATATATCAACGGGTTCTTCGTATGATCGAATCTTATCAGCAATTACTTTTATTAGTCTAACGATTTGCGTAAACTCATTAGCTCTGAGATCAGGAAGTATTGCTTTATAAATTGTATTAACTGCATTTGCTAACGAAATGTAATTAGATTTTGTTGATTCGTTTTCAATAAGAATGTCTACTGCATTATCAATAAGTTTTATATCTTGCAACCTATATGCTTTTAGAATGTCATCTAAATCAAATTCATTTTCTAAACAATGTTGTTTTGTTTCAGATATTTTAATACTAAGTTCTTTAACTAATTCTTCCTTTGGTTTAACCGGAGTTGTACCTTCTGGATGTCTGATACCAACACCATAAATTGCTAATGCTTTTTGTAAACTTTTGAACACACCTATATAGTCCACAATCAATCCGTTTGGTTTTTCCTTGAATACCCTGTTAGCTCTTGCTATCGTTTGCATTAGAGTATGGTTCTTCATCGGCTTATCGAGATAAATTGTCGATACGGAAGGAGCATCAAAACCGGTCATCCACATTGCACAAACAAATACCAATCGGAATTTATCATTCGAATCTTTGAATTTTTCATCAAGGTCTTCTTTAACCATTCTTCTTCTATGTGTTTTTATATCAAGTCCAAGTTTTCTGAATTTATCTACTTCATTTTGTTCAGGACTTACTACAACCGCCATATCAGTTTCTTTCATAAAATTCAATTTCTCTGATGCCTGCTCTTTTTCATTAACATCTGTAATCGAATGTATTTCAGATTCCAGTTTTTTAAGACTTAACTCCCAATAAGCTTCTACTTTTTCATACATTCTTACTGCTGTTGGTTTATCTATACATACAACCATTCCCTTACCTTTGAATCCCCGGTTAGTAAAATGTTCTGTAATATCTTCAGCAATCCTATTTAACCTGTCTTCGCGTGTTATTAAATGATATTCTCGCGAAAACTCTCTTTCTAATTTGTCTTCTTGTTGTTGCGAGAGTTCCGCCTGCTCAATAATGTCCTGTATCTTCTCATTGAATAAATCCTTATCATCAAGCTGTAATTCAGGGATTCTATTTTCGTAATAAAGCGGTATTGTTGCATTGTCATCTATTGATTGTTTAAAATCATATATGCTTACATATTGACCGAATGTTTCTTTTGTTCGCTCCTCACCAACAATCAAAGGTGTTCCTGTGAATGCAATAAAAGCAGCATTGGGTAACGCTGTTCTCATATTCAATGCAAGACTATCGTATTGCGAACGATGTGCTTCATCAGTTATTACAATTATGTCTGACCTTTCTGATAAAACCTCAAGATCTTCTCCGGGATTTATTCCAAACTTATGGATCAGTGTAAATATGTTTCTATGGTTTTCTTTTAATAATTGTTTGAGATGTTTTCTGCTGTCAGCGTGAACTTCAATTTCTGTTACAGCGCCACAACTAAGAAAGTTTTTATAAATCTGTACATCCAGTTCTTTTCTGTCAGTTACAATTACGAATGTATAATTACCTCCAAAATGTCTTAGTATTTTCTGAGAAAAGAAAATCATCGAAAAACTTTTACCGCTTCCCTGTGTATGCCAGAACACACCGAGCTTCCCTTCATTAGCTTTGATTTTTTTAAAGCTTTCAATTGCATTGTTTACACCAAGATACTGGTGATTCTTAGCGAAGATTTTTATTTGTTTTCCTCCGATGTTCTGAAATAATATGAAGTTCTCAAGTAGATCCAATAATCTGTTCTTCTCACAAACACCTTTGATAATAGTATCAAGAGATATTATCCCTTCTTCGCCTTCGCTGTTAATCTTTTTCCATTCGGCGAAGTGCTCCCAATCAGAAGTGATGGTTCCAATTTTACTTTTAGAACCGTTCGATAGAATGATGAAAGCATTATACCAAAAAACCTGCGGTATTGTATCGTGATAGTCTTTTAAGTTCTTATCGAAAGCATCTTTTAACTTCTTATGTGTACCCTTTAGTTCTAAGAAGATTAATGGTAATCCATTAACAAAACCAACAAGGTCTGCTCTTCGCTTATATAGTTCTCCTGTTATCCAGAACTGAGATGCAAGAAAGAAATCATTTTCTTTAGGATTATTGAAATCAATAACTTTTACTTTGTCCTCAACATCCTCACCGTCTTTGTTTTTAAACGTTACGTCAACACCGCCTTTTATTAATTTGTAAATTTCTTTGTTAGCAACTGCAGGATTTAATATACTTCTGTCAGCAATCAATTCTTCTACCGCTTTGTTGATTGCTTCTTGAGGAAGTTCAGGATTTAGTTTTTTTAGAGCGGGCTTAAGTTTTGAAATAAGGACAACATCGGAAGATGTTTCTCTACCAAGAGATGAGTTCTCACCATAAGCCTCCTCATAGCAGTTTAGATATTCATATCCCAGAGATTTGAAAATTTCAATTGCAGGTTGTTCGATTAAAGTGTCTTCAGAATATACGTTATTCATACTTCTCGGTAAGTTTTACAAATTGATACCAATAAAATATAGGTCTTACACCCGGGAGATTTTTTAATTTATTAAGAAAATTATATTTTGGATTATCTATTAAATATTTTGCTGTTTTTGCTTCTTCATCGAATGACTCAAATTGAGTAAAATCTTTGTGAAATATTTTATTCGCTATTAATGCTACTCTTGCCGAAAAATCAATAGCAATATCCTGGTGGAATGGCTTCTTTATAAGAAAATTATTCATTTGATCAATCCCTCTTCCAAGTTCATTAAACTTTTCATTTTCTATATCAGATAAGTGCACCCCTCTTTTACTTAATAAAAGACAAGTTTGAATTATATCATTCAATATTTCCTCTTGTGTAAAATCTATATTAAAGTATTCATTTAATACTTTAACCTTCTCAAAAAATACGAGTGCAACTTCCTTAAAATCTTTTATTTCCTCAAACAAATATCCAACATCAAACAATTGCTTCATAATTTGTAATTCTAGTCCTCGATTGTATAAATATCCCGATGTATTTGGTGCAAACACTGTTAATTTATCACCCATTATGGAATCGAAGCTTGGTACTTTTATCATCGTATCATTGTCATCAATATCTAAAAATATAGATTTAATCGGTTTCATAATTATGTTTTTGTAAAAATTTGGAACATAAATTACGTCTAACATTATATGAGATTCTTTTTTCTCTATGTTCGAAATGAAAGTTACATAATAATGAGCCTTTTTAATTCCATTCTTATAACTTCTGTCTTCATCAAGATTATAATTATTAAATCTCGAATCTTTTATTATTCTATCTAAACAACTCTCAAGCTCATCTATTGATGTCTCCGTCATTATATCAATATCAATTGAGAACCGTTTAGGTTCATTATAAAGAATTGCTAACGCTGTTCCACCTTTGAAAATAAAATCTAATCCTTCATTTTGCATTTTTTCCAAGAGATACATAGCATATATCATTTTTTCCAAAATTATCGTATCCAATTTCTGAAATTTATCTCTAAACTCTTTTATCCTTTTCGGATTAAATGATTCATCTAAAATCATTTGATTATACCCTTTACTTCTTCTTTTAAATGTTTTAGTAGAAATTTCTTCAATTCTATTTCTCTTCTGCGTCTTCTAGAATACTGAATTATTTTTCCAATATTTAGATTATATCGCTTTATTGAATTCTTATAAATATTTACAAGCTCAGAACCCTGAAACGCATAGAAAGTCTCTTTATCACAAAAAAGATCAACTAGAATTTTTTCCAAAGAAGCAATATTTACATTATTAATATTCATTACGGGGGGATTGCTGTAAATTTTTTTCAATATCACGGGTTCTTTATCAGTGACTATATTATGTACAAAGATATTCCTGTTTGGCTCAATGTAAACATCTCTGAAACCTTTATTTTTTATTTTAAAATATAATCCACTTAATGCTTCGTCAATTGATTCTACAACAATAAAAGAAGCAAACATCTGATGAATCATAAATTCGTTTAGCCATTTAGTATCCCATATACATAATCTTTTACTTAGTTCTTTTTTGTCGTATTGATTTTTAAATAAGTTTGCAGATATAGAGTACAAATTTTTTAATTTATTACTTATTGCTGGAGCATAATCCGATTTTTTATTTATCGTATATATACCCCTACTTAACGTCCTTATAATTTTTCTTTTATTAAGATCATATATTCTCCATCCAAGGGTAGAATAATTTATATCCCTATCAATCTTTTTAAAATAATCAAATAACTCTTCTCGAGTAAAAGACTTAAAGTCTTTGAAATACTCCTTAATATGTTTTTCTGTCTCTTTAGTATTCATTCTAATTTTTAGCACAAAATAGCAATTTGTGACTAATATTAGTATCTAAAAATTGTCACACATTTCTATTTTGTGTCAATTATTAGCAATCAAATTTTTACCACTATTGTTAAATTGTAGCTTTAATTTGAATTACCATATTAGCTACAAAACCCAAGACTTGATTGCCAATAATGGACTATTTTCCTAATAATAGTCCATTATTTGTTTATAAAAAAACAGATAAATTTTTTGCCTATTAAGTATATTACTCAAATTTTTATTCCAAAGTAATAAAAAGCAGCTAATTTTTGAATCCAATTTAAGCCACTTATACTTAAATAGTGGCTAATTTTTGATTTTAAATATCCTCATAACTTGTACTAATATAAGAAGTTACACCTCCACCTCACCACTCTCAATTTGGGTGAGAGTAAATCACCGGTTTTGCGAAAATTTTGATTCTACATTTATCAAACATACGGCATATATTCTTTAACAAAATTCAAGTAACCTTGTTTTCCATTTCGTTTTGTCCATTTACCAATCGAGTTTTTAATGGTCTTTAAACAATTAATCATTTCTGAAATAGATAATGGATTTAGTAAATCTCCCTCTTCAGCATTCTCTGGAAGGGCTCTACCGAGACGAAAATCGCACATTTCCTTTACGCCATTATAAACTTCAACAGATTTCTCGGAAAGATTAAAATCTCTTGGTTCTCTTTTTCTTTCCTCTGCATTATAGAAATCTATTAAAGATTCTACCGCCGAAAGAACATCGTAATCGTTCAAATCTTGCCTGGCTTTATAAACTACCTGGATTGGATATTCAATATTCTGAAGAACATCCAAATATTTTTTTTCGAATTCCATATAATTAACTCCTTTCTCTACACCTCCACCTCCCCGCTCATCAATTTGGGTAAAAGTAAATCGCGTGTTTTGCGGAGATATTCATTTTTTGATAATAAAACTATTTCCTCTTCATAAATAGGATCTAATATCTTAGAAATCTTTTCCAAAATTTTAGAATGAGGAACTAATATCTTGATCGAATCAAAATCCCTTTTACTTAAATGTGCAACAGTAGTACCAACTATTGTGGAATCATAGAAATTTATGGGCTCTACTAAGCAATGATATAAATAATATTTTGAAACTTTACCTTTAGGTCTCATTCTGGCATTCCGTTGATTTAACCAAGCTTCGCCACCCGCCCATTTACCCATAAAGAAATCTCCATCCATGCCGATAATGATGTCACCGTTTCTTACTTTATATTTTTCATCAACTTCCTCAAAAGTAAACGTTTGCGTTTTATTATTTTTAATATCCCTAATTCTTATTACTGGCTTACCTGAAGGATCTTTGCAGAATTTACTTGAATTAAAAGGATAACCATAATCAACATTTGCTTCGGTAACTAAATTTTTAACCTCCCACCCCTCCGGAATTTTACCAAGAGGGCTAACAACAGACTTTACTTTTTCGTGATCAGGGAAGCGGAAGTTTACAAACCACTCTTTGTAAATTGTTTGTGCCATCTCTTCAAGTATTTTTATACGGTGTGTGTTGTTCTCTATTAAATCATCATAAGCAGATAGTATTGAGGCGATTTTTTGTTGAGTCTTGATTTCGTGAATATTGATTTCATAATTATCTAGATCATTCCTATTAAGTGTTGGAACACCTGCCCCTGAATTGAATCGCTCAAGTCCAAATACTTTGAGAAAATAATATACATACTTTGGATCGTTGCCTTTGAAATCTTTCACCCATAACGAGGTATTATGTGGCCAGTATTTTTTCTTTACAAATTGAACAAACCCAAGAGAACCTGATCGCCCAGTGATCACACCAGGAGAATCAACTTTATATTCATTATGATAGCCAATGATAGTTGTAGAACCAATGACAGGATATTCTCCCTTTATCATTTGTACTTTGGGAAGATCAAATCCTCTTTGAAGCTTTATAAAATTTTTGAAAATTATCTCATTCATTATAGTTGATGATTAATAATAGACGAAACATTTTCCGCTATATTTTCTTCCAACTCTCTCGCCTCTGAATTCAATACTTCCAGCTCTTCATTTAATTCTTCCAGCTTTTCATAAAAATCAAAATCATCTTCTGCTTTTTCTGTTATACCCACATATCTTCCCGGATTAAGTGAGTAGTTTTGTTCTTTTATATCTTCGAGTGTTGCGACTTTACACAAACCGGGAACATCCCTGAATTTATTCTTAGGGAAGTTTTTCTTCCAGTCATCTTTCATTTCACCAAGAGAAGAAATATCTATTTGCTCATCCCTGTAAAGTCGTGCAATGTTTGCAATAAATTGTAACTGCTCTGGTGAGTATTCTCTATGTGCTCTATCCACCTGTGTGTAAATGTTCCGTGCATCAATAAATAATACTTTGTCTTTTCTTTTAGTTTTCTTCTTTCCTTTATCCAAAAACCATAATGTGCAGGGAAGAGTAACAGTGTAAAAAAAATTAGAGGAAACAGATATCATTATATCAACTCCGTAATCATCAACTAAAGCTTTGCGTAAATCGTATTCGCTTTGTCTTGCATCGCTTGCAGAGTTAGCCATTACAAATCCTGCTCTTCCGTTTTCATTCAAAGCAGACCAGAAAATCTGTATCCACAAATAGTTTCCGTTATCTGCACGCGGGAAACCGAAACAGAATCTTTTATCGGTTTTAATTTTATCTTTATCAATTCCGTTTACATTAAAAGGAGGATTAGCAAGAACAAAATCAAACTTGCCAAGGGACTTGTGAACGTCTTCATAATAAGTGTTGCCTTGCTTTACATCACCTTCAAGTCCGTGCACTGCAAGGTTCATTTTGCATAGACGGATAGTCTCGGCTGTTTTCTCCTCACCATAAAGGGCTATTGCACTGCTTGGATTCTTCTTATGCTCTTCTACAAACTTTGCACTTTGCACAAACATACCACCGCTTCCGCAGGCAGGGTCTAAAATTCTACCCTTAAACGGTTCAAGTATTTCAACAATAAGTTTTACAATAGAAGTTGGAGTAAAGAACTCACCGCCTTTCTGTCCTTCTGCCATTGCAAACTTGCCGAGGAAATATTCATATATCTTTCCGAACACATCACCTTCGACATCCATCGGAATTCCAGCAAAGTTTCTTATTATAGCAATTAGTACATCATTCTCAAACTTAGTGTAACTTTTGGGTAACACTCCCGCAAGACTTGAGTTCTCCTTTTCAATCAATTTCATAGCATTATTAATGGCATTCCCAATTTTTCTTCCTTCAGAAAGACTAAGGAGATATACGTAGCTTGCTTTTTCAGGAATGTAAAGAACACCCTTTGCCTGGTAATTCAGTTTACCAATTTTAACTCTTCCGCTTTTGGATTTTTCTTTAAACTGTTCTTTTACTTTAGAAAATTTGAAATCGGCATACTTAAGAAATATCAATCCAAGGACAGGAGTTGAGTATTCGGAAGATTTAAGTCCTGAATTAGCACGAAGCTGATCGGCAGCTTCCCAGAGACGTTTTTCGAGATTAGAGTTATTAGTGGGCATACAATAGAATTATACTATTTATTATTTAAACCATTTAACATTTTTCTGTACCGTAGTAAGAGTTCCTTTTGACAGTTTTAAAAAATAACCATTCCCAAATCAAAAAAGACTCCAAAAGTTCATTACGACTCCCGGAGCCTTTTCTTTGTGTGTCTCACTTCTTAAATCAAAAATCGTTAATCTGTGTTCTTAATTCTTCGCGTCTTTGCGCCTTTGCGTTTTTGCGTGAAACACTTCTAAAATCATCATTCGTTAATCGGTGTTCATTATTCTTTACGTCACAGCGTGATTCGAGAAAACCTCAAATCCTCTCAGCACCTCCCGCCAATGACAGGTTTTGCACTTTATTATCGACAATATTAAAATCGACAGTAAGATAACTCCCGAATTTTGTCAACACTTTTATCGGGGACTTCAAACCTCTTAATGCAACAGATATAATCGCAGACGACATTGCTCCCGTTCCGCATGCAAGTGTTTCTCTTTCGACACCTCTCTCATAACTTCGTATTTCAATTTCCCCTTTTTCCTTCGATACAACATACACAAAATTCACGTTAGCACCTTCGGGCATCAGGTCTTTGTGCATTCTTATATTCTGTCCCCACTCCATGATTTTCACGTCGCTCAGATTTTTTACTACCGGCTTTTCTATATCATCTATGAACACAACTATATGAGGAGAACCTACATCTACGTAAGATGCAGTTAATAATTGCCACCACTCGACAAAGTGTACTTTTAATTTAAACTTGGTTTTTATCCTTAACGGCGGAGGAAACGCAACTGATATTTGTCCATTATCAAGAATTTTACATTCATATTTATTCGATACTGCTTCAATGATTAAATTATCACTGTCAGATAAGTTGTTATCGCTAATGTACCTCGCTGTACACCTTAATCCATTCGCGCATAAAGCATTTCCCGAACCATCCCTGTTAAAATAATTCATGTGAAAATCTCCGATAGAAGATTTCTCTATAAAAATAACACCATCCATCTCATCGTTTCCGTCTTCATTCATTAATTCTAAAACTTTACTCCTTCTGTCTGTATAACTCTCATCGAGATTGTTCAGTATAATGAACTTGTTTCCCGCTCCCGAATATTTTTGAATGACTTCCATAAATTATTTTTTAATCTTTGTGTCTTTGCGACTTCGCGGTAAAAGTCATGTTTTTAAAACCCTCCGAAGTTTCCAAATACTCCCCTCGCATTTTTCTCCTTTGTAACTTTAATATCATGCAAGTCCGGAGCTTTAATCCTTATCTCGAGCCTGAAGCCTCTGTACGTTCCGGTTGGATACCAGTTGAAATTCATTTCCCACGAATTTAAATCACGATATACTGTAACGTACGGAGCTGTTATCTCTTTGTTAACAAGGTCATAACTTGCAGAGAATGTAAACTTCCATTTCTCTGTCGGGCTGAAAGTAATATTTCCCATTAAGTTCGATGACTTAACGATTACCGCTGGGTTCGTCCTTGTCTCCGAATAATTATAATTTAAACTGCCGGATATAGGAATATTAAACTTAACTTCGTTGTTCTTTCTTCTTTCTTCCTTTTTCTCAATGACTTTCAGAGTATCCTCTGTCTCATCTATCTTGCCTGTTAATCCTTCTCCGCTGGTTAATCCGAAATCATACGAAGTAGATAAATTAATATTAAAACTTGTCAGGTCGGCTAACTTTCTCTCTTCATTCCAGAGGTATTTGTTCACCCTTGTGTTTTTGTTTTCATCATACTTATAAAAATTAAACCTTGCACTACCGCCGATATTCAGAATACTACCAATCTGAGTCCTGAAGTTAGTATTTAATTCAGATAACTTTAAAGAATCAGCAGCAAAATTATAATTAACATCTGCCTTAATATTAAAAAGCTGGAATCTATTCTCAGTTGTATCGTTCATCCTCGTTTTCATCTCAAAAATATTATCCAGTGCAAAGCTAAGGGATTGTACTTCCCCGGAAGGTGCACCTGCGAAAACTTCTTTTTCAAAAAAAGAATATTTAATCGAATTTCCACTCGCATCATTGTAGGTTCCGTAATAACCATATTTTTCGTCCGAAAAATCCGGGTGATAGTTATAAGTAATAGTCGGGGTTATAGTATGCCTAATACCAGTTACATTAAAAATTTTTGGTGTGAATATACCGATAAATTTTGTATTGAATGAAACACCTGTATTAAAATACCTTACTGCTTTAAAACCATCAACATCTTCTGTACTTACAGTACTATCGAGAGGATTATAAGTTTTTTTAACAGACTTACCATACCATAGTTCAGTATAATCAAAGAATGGAATTATATTAAAGAAATCAAACTTGGGTGAAAAATTAATTCTTGCATTGTGCCTTGCTCCAAGTCTCCTGTCTTTATAAGTACTGTCCAGTCCTGTATACCCGGTGACAGTCCTGCGTGTTCTGTTGTACCTGAAATTTCCGGAATATGAATAAGAAAGGTTCTCATACAATTTTTGATCATCCGCTGAAGAATAAATAGACCTGAAGGGAAAGGATTCCGAGCTGGTGAAACTTACCGAGGGAATTCTTTCTATAATATCACCATTCTCTAAATTCTGGTCTCTGTAATAATTTACGTTCAGTGAATATGGAGTCGCTTCCCAGAATTTGTTTAAAGTCACATTTGAGATCACATTCTGACGAAGTAATTCCGATAATTGGTTTGTAGAATTATTATAATAACTTTTACCGCTAACAAAAGACAGATCTCCTTCTATAGTAGTTGTTGGATTTATTTGCTGATTATGCCTTAAATTAATTGCCCATTCATCCGATACCTGTCTATCAGCATCGCCTTCTTCTCCTAACCTAATCCTCGAGTAACCTCCCTGAAAACTCCCACTATAATTATACTTTAACACATATCGGAATTGAGAAGAAATATCTACTCTCCCTTTCGTAAACCAGCTTCCCGTTAAGGCTAAATCCACATAATCATTTATTGCCCAGAAATATCCAAAATTAGAAAAGTACATTCCGTATGTGGCATCATCCCCGTATGTTGGTGTAATGATACCGGTGGACCTGCCGCTTTTATTAGGAAAGACAGCTAATGGTATCCAGAAAACCGGCACTCCTTCTATGAAAAGGAAAACCGATTGAGCAATAACTTTATCTTTTGGTATGATTTTCATTTTAGGGGAAAAGAAATAATACTCGGGGTCTTCTCTATCGGTCGATGTCGTATACAATCCATTCTTTATAAAGTAAACTTCGGGGGTAACCTTCTTTATCTTTTCACCGAAATAATAACCCACATCCGCTTCTGAAAAACCCATCGAGACACTGCCCTGCTGTGTCTTAAAGTTGTAAGTGAGTTTTGCACCCTCATATTTTTCATCTCCCTGATACATCAAAGGTACCTGAACAAATTTCCCGCTTTCTGCAGAATCGGGAATTCCGAATGCTTCAAGAAATTCTGTTTCCCTGTCAACTACAATTATCCCTGCGTTCAGCTTAAGGTCTTTGTAAATCAACTCAGATTGGTCGAACAGAAACATTTTATTTTCTTTTAAATCGAAGACAACAGAATCATTCGCTGAATAGTTTATAACATCATCTATGTCTGATTTTACCTGTCTTGTAGTATCTATAACATATTCCAGCGAATCTGTAATGTTCAATGTATCCGATTCATTTACCTGCGAAAAAGTATACGAACTGCAAAAGGAAATTAATATTATGAATAAATACTTTAACAAAGAAGAAAAATATACTTAATACAAGATTACGATAATAAAATAAGTATAATTTAGGAAACGATATGGGGAATTAAAGTGGAAAAAAATGTAAAGACTATTCAATCACAATCTCATCGGGAAGCTCGTTTATATCATCTTCTTTTACAGGAAACTCTTTCACAAGAATGTCACCTATATTTGTTATGCAATCTATTAAACCATTTTTATAGTGCCTGTTTGAAAAAGCACCGGATAATTCAGAAGATAATTTCGTCCATGTGTCTTTGGATATTTTTTTGTTAATACCTTCATCAGCAACTATTTCAAATTTTTTCTCTTTGAATAAAACAAAAATCAGCACTCCCGTTTTATCCCTTGTATTATCCATGCCTAATTTATAGAATTCATGTAGAGCTATTTCTCGTGTTGAGTATTTTCTCTCGTGAAAACCTCTCTTCAATTTAATACAAAGACGAATCTCCCCTGACGTTTTATTTTCAACTTTAGATATTTCATTTTGAATATCTTCCAGGTCGTCTTTGGATAAGAATTTTTTAATATAGTTTATTGGCATAAAACTTTTTTTATAAATTAAATTATTTTACCAGCTGCCGCTAGCACCGCCGCCGCCGAAAGAACCACCGCCGCCGGAAAATCCACCGAAGGAGCTTCCACCGCTAGAACTACCGCTGCCGCTTCCCCAGTTAGACCAGCCACTGCCGGAACGCCCCGATTTTGAATACATACCTCTTCCAAATCCAAATATACGCTGCAATATCGAAAAGAATATTCCCATAAAGATAAAACCAAAAATCACGACAACAAATATCGGAAGTCCAAAACAACAACCCGGCGAAAACCCACCGGGAGATTCGTCATCTGATTTATACTCACCTTTCGTTGCCAAAATTATCGCATCGACTCCTTTATTTATCCCCTCTGCATAATTACCAGCTTTAAAACTCGGAGTTATTTCATTCCTGATTATCTGATTCGCTAATGCATCCGGTAATGCACCTTCCAAACCATACCCAACTTCAATTCTTAATTTCCTGTCGTTTTTAGCAATGAGTAGTAATATTCCATTATCCCTGTCTTTTTTCCCTATCTTATTTTCTTCTGCAATCCTGACAGATACATCCTCGATAGGTTCACCCTCAAGCGAAGAGATCATATAAACTACAAATTGATTAGTAGTTTCTTTATCAAAATCCACTAACTTTTTCATTATAGAGTTTATCTCAGAAGTGCTTAGTGTATTGGTTTCATCAACCACATATTTCTTGAGTTGGGTTGGGTCTTGAGTTAATGACCTGGACTTACCAGTCTGTGCATTTAGCAGTAAAGGAAAAATAAAAAGAAATATTAATAAAAAATATTTTATCCTGATAATGTTCAAAAATGAGTTTAATTTAATACAACGATTTAAATTGCCAAAATTCAAATAAAATTAAAATATAAAAATCATATTATAACAGAAACGGACATATAAAAAAAAGCGATCTATAATAAATACAAACCGCTTATATAAAATATATTATTAGAGTTTAGCCACCAGCTAACCTGACTATTTCTCTATCAGTTTCTTCCATTGGTAAGAATGTATATCTTTTCTCTATAGCCGCCCTGTTAATTTCATCAAGGATATCAACCATTAAATTATATTTCATACCCCTGGAAAATTTAAGCAAAAGTAATAAATTTTCATTTGCTGCATACAGAGCTTCAAGTCTGTTCTTCATATCCGTAAACTCAACAAATTCTGGAGCTTGTTCGGTACCATCAGATTTACCAAGAGAAAAATAAATATTTCCTTGATCTGAAACACGTATAAAAAGAACATTACCCATATCAACTTTTACTTTATCCTTCTCGTCACCTTTAGGAAGGTTAATCTGCATTACCTGTGGTGTTGCTAAAGTTGTTGTGAGCATAAAAAAGGTTAACAGAAGCATAATAACATCCACCATCGGCGTCATATCGATATGAACTCCGATTTTTAATCCTTTTCCGCGTTTCTTTTTATGTCGATCTGCTGAGGTTGCCTGAGCTTCCGCGCCACCGCCGCCTGCCATAATTTATATCTCCTCTGTTTTAGAAATTTAAAATTTGTGTTAATTTAATTTTATTCTTCTGAGTCTTCACCTTCTTTTTCAAATTTAAACGTAGTTACAAGAGAGAATCTTGTATTTCTTGTTTCTTTTAACGAAGCCATAAGATCCTCAACAATTCCGAAATTAGTATCTTTATCGCCTTTCAGTACGATTCTGAAATCAGATTGGTTATCAGTCATATTTTTAAGCGTTAGTCTTAGATCAGTGAGAGTTTTTTCAAATTGTGCTTTATTGAGTAGAACAACTTTTCTCTTGAAATCCTTATTACCAATTTTACCTGTCTCTTCAATTTCACTCTTAGTCGTTGAATCCGGATGATACAACCCAATAGCAAACCTGTCACCAAAAACTTCCTGTCTGACAAGATAATTATCCACGTCTACGAAAATATCCCCGGCAGGTGTTAGAGTAATAGTCATAACATCTTTTTCCGGAAGTTTTGTAGAATCTGTATTGAATGACTTTGGCAACGATACTTCGACTGCTTCGGATTCAACAGATTTGAAAGTTGCTGTAAGCATAAAGAACGTAAGTAAAAGCATGATGACATCTACTAACGGCGTCATATCTATTCTTATTCCGGGTTTTTTTATTGATCTTGGTTTTTTCATATAACAATATTTTTAACGTTCTTTTACTAATTACAATTAATTAAAAGAAAAAATTACTTTGATTTAATCGCCAATATCTGAAGCATATTATACGAAGCTTCATCAATCATGTAAGTAATGTTACCTACTTTTGTTACGTAAAAGTTATATGAAATTGTTCCCACGATTGCACCAAAAAGACCGCCAGCGGTATTAATTAGAGCTTCGGAAATACCAGCTGAAAGCTCAGCAGCGTTCGGAGTACCGGCAGTAGCTAATGCCTGGAATGCTCTGATCATCCCAATTACGGTTCCAAACAATCCAACAAGCACAGAAACAGCAGCGATTGTTGATAGGGCAACCAAGTTTTTTTCTAACAATGGAACTTCGAGCATCATAGCTTCCTCTATTGCCCTGGATACTTCTTCTAATCTTTTATCCGCACCAATTGAATTATCCGGGACAAGAACTTGATACCTTTCGAGCCCTTGTTTGATGATATTAGCAATTGATCCACGTTGTTTATCACAAAGGGCAATTGCGTCTTCAATATTTCCGTCTTGTAAGGATAATTGAACTTTTTTCAAGAACGGTTCAATAGCGCCTTTTCCTTTTGCTTTAGTTAAAGAAAGTTGTCTCTCAATTGTGAAAGTTATTACCATAATACTGAGAGTCATAAGGACTACGACAACCGGTCCACCTAAATAAATAGCACCCATTATGTTCGCTGGAGTAAGCTTTTCGGGTGATTTAAAGTTTGCTGCATTTCCAAAAACTAGATAAAAAATCAAAGCGGACACTACTAATGCTACCAATATTAATACAGTTATGAAAACAGATTGTTTCATTTAATTCTGACCTCCGATGACCTTTAAAGTTTAAGATTATATTTAATTAAAAGATTATTGATATTGAATTATTTGTAGAGATTATGAAAAGCTTGCAACTGCTTCTTCCTGATTCTCGAATGAATCGAAAATCAATGCGAGCTTTGTTATCACAAATAAATTTTCTAAATTCTTATTTAAATTACTTAACTTGATTTTACCTTCTCGCTTGGTATAATTTGCGTGAGCAGAAATCAACACACCCAATGCAGTACTGTTCAGATACAAAACATCACTTAAGTCAATTACAAGTTTTTTATTATCACCTTCGGAAAGATTTTTTATCGTATCCCTGAGGTCATCTGTTTCTTCTCCTCCAACAAAATTACCTTTTGGTTCAATCACAATGATACCGTTGTCTTTTATTTCAACCTTTATTTTTGCGGACATGATTTGATGATTTTAAATGTGAAAAATATACTTTTATTATTAAAATTGCAATTTATTAAAATGGAATCCTTTTTTAAAATTTTATTGATTCAAAATAAGGATTTGATTCTATATTAGATTCATAATATCATTCTTTAACAAGTTTAATTGAATTTTTAAAATTGTAAAATTTAATTCAATTGGGATAAGATATCTTTATTAATTTCTTCAATCTCACCGACACCTTTAATCGTCAGTACATTGTTATGAAAGTTCTTATAATAATCTAAAACCGGTTCGGTTGAATTTGCATACACTTTAAGCCTATTTCTTACAGTTTCCTCAGTATCATCCTTTCTGCCTCTTAGTAAAAGTCTTTTCACCAGTTCATCTTCATCAGTTATTAGAAATATTACTTTAACTTTTTTAAAATTCATTTCATCAAAAATTTTCACAAGGGCTTTTGCTTGTTCAATCGTTCTGGGAAATCCATCCAGGATGAAACCGTTCTCTATATTATTATTGATCAAAGCTTCCTTCACGATACCTATCATAATATCGTCCGAAACGAGCTCTCCTCTGTCAATAATATTTTTTGCTTTCAAGCCAAGCTCAGTTTTTTCCGAAACAGCTTTCCTTAAGACATCACCAGTTGAAAGATGAAACAAGTTTAATTTTTGCGATACCAATTCTGCCTGAGTACCTTTGCCTGCTCCGGGAGGACCAAAAATTATTATCTGATACATGTTCGTTTATAATATTTTTATTTCTTTAATATTTTTCGAAAACAAATTTAATTAATAACTGCAAGCTGACCGCATGCGGCATTTATATCAACACCACTACTCGATCTCAAATTAACGATAATCTTTTTTGATTTTAATTTTGCAATAAAATCATTTAATCCTAAATTTAAAAGTGAAATTTCATTACGCTCGTCTATTTTACCCTTGTCCAATTTATTAAAGACATCGAGAGGTTTATTCAAATGAAAATCAATCGGATGAAAAGGAATTATGTTGAAATTACACGGAACCATCTTTGACAATCTCTCAAGCCGTTTTATATCATCATCACTGTTATTAATTCCGTTAAAATATATATACTCATAAGTAATTTTAGTTCTAAGCTTTTTATAATAATAAGTAAGCTCCTCATAAATATCCGACAACTTATTATAAGCAGAAGTTGGAATTATACTTTCACGAATTCCGTTGTCGGTTGAATGAAGCGAAAATGCAACTTTTATATTTCTTAAACTTTGATTTTCTTTTTTAGATAAATCATCAGCAAATATTTTAATCTTATTCTTCAAACCAATTGTAGATACCGTTATCCTCCTGGAAGAAATGTTCAATCCATCTTTACTGGTGAATATCGTCAAAGACTTAATCAAATTCTTATAATTCAAAAAAGGCTCCCCCATTCCCATGTAAACCAAATTTGTCGGTGCTAATCCGGTAGCTTTGACCACTTCATAAACCTGGCTTATAATTTCACTTGTTTCAAGATTTCTTTTCAAACCCATCTTACCTGTAGCACAAAATTCACAACCGACATTGCAGCCAACCTGAGTTGAGATACATATTGTGTGTCTTCCCTTTTCAGATATCAAAACGGTTTCAATCTTTAGTTTCTCTTCATTGTTTTTTGTATCCGATATTGGAAGAATAAAAAGAAATTTTTTAGTGTTATACTTTTTCGAATCACTTATTAGTAAGGATGATAAAGAGCCTATGTAGAAATTCTCCGAAAGTTTTTTCCGGAATGCTAATGGAATAGATTTTATATCTTTAAAATGAGAAATATGTTTTTGATGAAGAGGTGTAAATATTTGCTTAGCCCTGTATTTTTCTTCCTTTAGTTCCTTTACAATTAATTCTAGTTCGGGAAGTGTATAATTAAGAATGTTTCTTTTCATTGGCAGAATAAATTATTAAATTTTTTTCTTTAATACTATGAACAAGGATATTGATTAGTTTTAATTCTGCATTCGTAATAATTCATCTTATGTTTACGTTTTTAGGTCAATATAAATTCCTGTGAGTATTTATTTAATTTCAAAAAATATACAAAATCTTTATTTAATCTCTTAATAAAATTTTCTATCTTAAGCTTACTTTTGATATAACCAAAAGCATTACTATCCAATTAAATTTTTCATTGAAGAAATGCCATTAGATTTATCGTTGTTAAATCCTGCTCAAAAAAAAGCAGTCGAAGAAATTAAGGGTCCGTGTATGATAATAGCGGGAGCCGGCAGCGGTAAGACAAGAGTTCTCACTTATAAAATAGCACATCTTATTGAATCAGGAATTAGTCCGTTCGAAATTCTCGCACTAACTTTTACAAACAAAGCTGCAAATGAAATGAAAGAAAGGATTTCAGAATTAGTAAAAGGAAATTCAGAAAAAATTTGGATGGGAACATTTCACTCAATGTGTGCGAGAATTTTAAGAATCGAAGCAGATAAAATCGGATTCACCAGAAACTATACGATCTATGATACCGAGGATTCGGTTCACCTGATAAAACAGATAATGACAGACAGCGGTATCTCAACGGAAAACACAAATCCAAAGGGCATACACTCTGCAATAAACAAATTAAAAAATAAATTAATATTACCGCTTGAATTTTCTAATCTAATTAAAACACCATTCGACAAAATAATCAATTCAGTTTATGATGATTATCAGAATAGTTTGTTAAAAAACAACTGCATGGATTTTGATGACCTGCTGATAAAACCAATCGAATTATTTAAAAGATATCCCGACGTACTTGAAAAATACCAGGCGAGATTTAAATTTATTCTCGTTGATGAATACCAGGATACAAACAAAGCTCAATACATCTTAATAAAACTTTTAGCAGATAAATTCAAAAATGTCTCGATAGTTGGAGATGATGCACAATCTATCTATAAATGGAGAGGAGCTGAGATACAGAATATATTTGACTTCGAAGATGATTTTAAAGAGTGTAAAGTATTTCGTCTTGAACAAAACTACAGGTCAACAAAAAACATATTAAATCTTGCTGATGATGTAATTAAAAAGAATAGAAAACAAATAACCAAAAATCTTTGGACGAACAACTCTGACGGTGAGTTGATTCATCTTATTGAAACAATGACCGATAAAGATGAATCGTATCGAATTGCAAGATACATTTCAGAAGAAATACAAAAGAAAAAACTGAACTTCAAAGATTTTGTAGTATTATACCGAACGAATGCGCAATCCAGAACCCTGGAGGAATCATTAAGACACAATGGAATACCTTATATAATTGTTGGAGGTGTTAGATTTTATCAAAGGAAAGAAATTAAAGATATCCTAAGTCATTTTAAAATAATAGTAAACCCAAATGACAATGAGTCTATGATAAGGGTATTAGGTCTGAAAGGCGGAATAGGTAAAAGTACTATAGAAAGACTTCTAACTTTAGCCGGGAAAGAA
The DNA here is from genome assembly GCA_016783945.1 of Ignavibacteria bacterium. Lineage (GTDB taxonomy): Bacteria > Bacteroidota > Ignavibacteria > Tepidaquicellales > Tepidaquicellaceae > BS750m-G4. Next base: position 24,550 of record JADHVP010000003.1, on the reverse strand, counting down.
GATAAACAACTATTCGATATACTGAAAAATATTAAAGATTGTGAAGAATTCAGCAATCGGATAAAAAATCTACTCGTCGAGGTTTTAAATTTAATTTACAAGTACCAATATCTAAAAGATGAAATAAATTTATCCGAAGCAGTAAGAGGAATAATTGATGAAATGGGTATACTTAGAACTCTTCGTTTAGAAAATACTATTGAAGCCAATGAAAGAATGAATAACATTGAAGAACTTATTTCAGCTGTTGCAGAATATTCAGACTCTACGGACGAACCGAGTTTAGAAATTTTTTTACAGCAGATATCTCTCGTTGCTGACATCGATGAAGTAGACAATCAAAAAAATGCCGTAACCTTAATGACAATACATTCGGCTAAAGGTCTCGAGTTTCCGGTTGTTTTTATAACTGGACTTGAAGAAGGTCTTTTCCCGGTCAGCGGCTCGATGACAAGCGAAGAGGAAATGGAAGAGGAAAGGCGGTTGTTCTATGTTGCAATAACACGAGCCAAGCAAAAACTGTATATGCTTTTTGCTAACCAGAGATATAGATTTGGAATACAATCATACCAGATGAAATCCAGATTTCTTAGAGAAATATCGGAAGATATATTAAATTCTAATATAACGATAGAAGGACTGAAATTTAACGAAAATAAACAATCAACAAAAAAGAAAAAAAATCGTGATAGTAAAGCCAAGGCAATTCGTTATGAATTTTATGACAGAAAAAGTTTTGACAAAGAACATATTGAATCAAACGATAAATTCCCGGATATTAAAAAGGGTGTTACTGTAAACCATAATACTTTTGGTAAAGGTACAGTTATTTCAACATCAGGCAGAGGACTGGATAAACGAGCTGAGATATATTTTGAAGATGTCGGGTTGAAAAAAATTGTGTTAAAATATGCAAAGATGAGAGTTGATGATTAACATTATATATTATCTTTGATGCATTACTAAACTTAATACACACAGCACCCTTCCTCATATTCTTCATCATAAAATGACAAAGAACAACACTAAATTATCCACTGAATATGATTTTTAAAAATTGTAATTTCGTAAACTTATTAAGAACACGCATACAAAAATTATAAAATGTAAGGAGTTACTTTGAAAGATATTAATAATTATTCAGACGAGACTAAATCCGTTCATGCTGGAATAACCGAGAACGAACATTTAGCTGTAGTTCCACCAATCTATCAAACATCAACATTCAAATTCTATAATACTGACCATGGTGCTAAGTTGTTTGCATCCGAAGAAGAAGGTTATATTTATACGCGAATGGGGAATCCCACAATAGAAGCTCTTGAAGAATCAATCGCTGTGCTTGAAGGAGGATACAAAAGTCTTGCGTGCGGAAGCGGTATGGCAGCAATTCATACTGTCTTTGCATCACTGCTGCAAAAAGGTGATCATGTAATTTGTTCACATGCGGTTTATGGACCAACGACGACTTTGCTGGAAAATATATTTTCTAAATTCGGTATTGAAACAACATTTGTCGATTCAAGCATGACAAAGAATGTCGAAAATGCATTTAAGAGGAATACAAAAGTCGTTTATATAGAATCACCCGGTAATCCGACGATGTGTATTTCAGACATTAAAGAAATTTCCGAGCTTTCTCATAAAAAAGGTGCACTTGTTGTAGTTGATAATACATTCATGAGCCCGGTTTTACAAAAACCATTTAAACTCGGAGTTGATATCGTACTTCACAGTTTGACAAAATTTTTAAACGGACATGCAGATGTTGTTGGTGGTGTTATTATCGCAAAGGATGAACAAAGCTATCAAAACCTTAGAAAAACTCTGAACCTTCTTGGCGGAACAATAAATCCATTTAATGCTTTTCTTGTACACAGAGGTATTAAAACGCTTGCTATTAGAATGGAAAGACATTCAAAAAATGCACAAAAGATAGCAGAGTACATTGAGAAACACCCTAAAATAGAATGGGTAAGATATCCCGGATTAAAATCCCATCCACAACATGAAATTGCTAAAAAACAAATGTACGGTTACGGAGGAATGATTAGTTTTGAATTAAAAGGTGGAATTGAAGCGGGCAAGATTTTAATGAATAATGTTCAACTTTGTACATTAGCTGTTAGCCTGGGAGGAGTAGAAACTTTAATTGAGCATCCTGCATCGATGACACATGCAAGTATGGGAAAGGAACTTCGTGTAAAAGCTAATATTACAGATGGATTAGTACGCATATCAGTCGGAATTGAAAATGCGGATGAGATAATTTCGGACTTGGAACAGGCTTTAAATAAAATATAATTGTTTTTATAATTTCGCAGTTTTTATTTTTGACATCTTATTAATAACCATAAGTGTATTTCATTAAATCATTAAGATTAGTATTATTGTGTGTTTTAAAAATAGCTAAAAAGCAAAATTAAACAGAGAGTTGCTCGAGTGGTTGATGAGGCACGCCTGGAGAGCGTGTGGGCGGGTAACCGTCTCGTGGGTTCGAATCCCACACTCTCTGCAAACAATAATAAGACAGGTACTCCCTGTCTTTTGTTTTAAAAATTGACTTGGAGAGGTGCCGGAGTGGTTGAACGGGGCGGTCTCGAAAATCGTTGTGGAGGCAACTTCACCGTGGGTTCGAATCCTACCCTCTCCGCCAATTTCATATCTGCTTGCATTAACATTTAAAATATTCTATATAGCAATTCTATTCTTTAAACATGCCAACTCTTAACAAAGCATTCCATTTGTAAATATCTATTGAAGTTAAGCAAAAGTTAATTTAGGTAATTTTTAATTCATTGTATAACTAAACAATATTATATTTATAGGGACATAAATTTTTGGTTATCTTGAAAAAAATGATATATTTTCACTGCAAAATAACAGAGGAAGTCTCCTTAACTATTTTTCTGTATTTTTTTTGAAATATGTTCTTTGTTTTAATGACTAAGTTGTACCCAGCAGTCATTGATGGGAACAATTTAATCGTTAATACAAACTAAAAATGCCTTTTTTGAATAAAAACAGCATTTTTTAAATAAACTAACTAAAGTTACACAATTGTCATGCTGAACTTGTTTCCGTATCTAAAATTTGCTTGAAAACGAGATTCCGAAATAAATTCTGAATAACAAAACTACTGATTATTATATTTTGCTTAACTTCAGCAAGTAAATATAATATTCAATAAAATACTAATCGAAAAATAAATTAACATTTTCGGTTAAAAGCCATGTCACAGTAAAATCTTGTATTTATTCTTAATATTTAGCAATTTTTACAGTGTTTCTTATTTCCTCAAAAAGACAAAATGTGTGTATTTCGTCTACACTTTTTTTTAATCCCAAATAATTATCTACTAATTAACAAGAGTTTATTTACTGGCACATAATTTGTTAACTTATATATATTAATTAAGATATACTTATATTAACATTTTTAAAAAACTCATTAAATAATTTTCATTAACAAAAAGTAATTAGATATGAAAAAGATACTACTTACAGTTTTAATTTTGGTATTGGGTTTTTCTTATGCTTATTCTCAGCCCCAGCCAAAAATAATTAACCAACCTGTTACACCTCATATGGTAACAAGTGATCCTGTATTCGCTACAGACTCATCTGTTGCAACAGGTTTGAATGTTGTAGGTAACGGCGTATACGTTTATCTTTCTGTTGTAAACAGAACGGATACATCCGCAATCCAGAATACTACATGGACGTTCAACATGAAACCATCAGGATCTACTGCCACATTCATTACGATACCATCATTAGGATGGGTAAAATTCCGTACGGATGTCAAAGGTCTTTATGAGGTTAAATGTGCAATCACAACAAGTACAGGCTCTGCTGATACCACACTAAAAATCTTCGCTTCAGATTATGTAGGCGTAGGTAATTTCCAGGGTGTACCGGCAGTATTTCCAAATTGCATGACCTGTCACGCAGGTATGTCTAAATTTTTAAACATCTTTAACAGATGGAAAGAAAGCGGTCACGCGAATATATTCAAATTCGAAATCGACAGCGGTTCATCTTACTACAGCACAAGCTGTATGAAATGTCATACAACCGGTTACGACCATAATCTTTGGAATAACAATCATGGATTTGATGATGTAGCCCGCACACTCGGATGGAACTGGGCAAACTTTTCTCCACCACACCCAGGAGTCTGGGATTCACTTAAATTAGTTTATCCATCACTCGTTGCATTTGCCACCATAGGCTGTGAAAACTGCCACGGTGCAGGAAGCGAACATACTATGGGCGGTGATACAAGCAAAATTCAAATTTCCTATGATGCAGGCGTCTGCGCATCTTGCCATGACGAACCCTGGAGACATAATAAATACTCTGAATGGGAAAACTCAGGACACAGCGAAATGCCATGGTCTAACTCTTTTGCTCAAGGACCCAGCAACTCATCATACATGACAAACAGTCTTGGTAACTGTATAAGATGCCACGATGGTAAAGGTTTTGTAAATTTAACGTATGAAAGAGGAACAGATACTGAAAACATGAAAGAAGCCGATCTGACGATGAATTCATGTCAATCCTGTCACGATCCACACGGTGACACTCCCACCGGGTATCACCTAAGAACTGTACCAGCTGATACACTCGCAAATGGTGTGTCTTACAGCAATCTTGATGAAGGAAAAGTCTGCGCTACTTGCCACATGGCAAGAAGAGATGTAGGCGCTTATACTCAAACAGTGGTTAATTCTTCACACTGGGGACCACACCACTCAACACAGACTGATGTAATAATGGGTACTAACGCAGGTACATTCAATAGTGTACCTTATCTTTCCGGCTCACACAAGACTGCAGTTGACGGAGGATGCATAGGTTGTCATATGGCTGAAACTACAGATACCGGTACAGTAACAAGAGATAAAGTAGGTGGACATACTTGGAACCTTCACTATGAATCTACGAACTACGACCATGTTACAGGATGTCTAACCTGTCATCCGGGTATAACAAAATTTGATGATTTCATAGCACCATCTGACTTTGATGGTAATGGACTTATTGAGCCATGGACGGTTGAATTTGAAGGTTGCGCTACAAAACTGAGAACCGCTCTTCCACCAACAGGACTCGATTCAATAAACTATGCTCTTATTAGAGCTGATACTTTTAACGTAAACTTAAGAAAAGCATATTGGAACTATCAACTGATTTATTATGGTAGTGGTAAAGGAATGCATAATCCATTCTTCTCAATTAATGTCCTTCTTGCTTCTGTACCAAATGCAATTGGAGTAACTCCGAACGGTACTGAAATTCCTGAAAGATTCGAAATGTCTCAAAACTATCCGAATCCTTTCAACCCATCAACAAAGATTGACTTTTCCGTGCCAAGAAATTCAATAGTTACGATGAAGATTTATGACATCACAGGCAGAGAAGTTAGATCTCTCGTTAATCAAAAATTGTCACCGGGAAAATATACAGTTGATTGGAACGGTACAGATAATAATGGATTACAGATAGCAACAGGAGTTTATTTCTACAGGTTTGTTGCTAGCGGTAACGTAATTGTTAAGAAAATGGTACTGATAAAATAAGAAAGTAGTTTTTCATTGCTTTCTCCTTTAATTATACACCCGGGTGTTTGCGATAAAGCACCCGGGTTTTTTTATAATCATTTCTTTCTTAAATTAAACAACATCATTAAATTTCTAAATATAAATTATTCTTTGAGCCTTGTAGAAATTTATTTAAATAAAATTATTTCAAGTTTGAACTCTTCTTATTTATCACAGATAAATTATCCTAAATGAGTTATATTATATAAAATCAAATCTACTAACAACTTTTATATGCCATCCGGAAATAATGAAACCAAACTAATTCTAGAAGATGGTACAATCATTGAAGGCACTTCTTTTGGTTCTAAAAAAGATGTTGCCGGTGAAGTGGTTTTTAATACTGGAATGGTTGGTTATCCGGAAAGTCTTACCGATCCATCTTACAAAGGACAAATACTGGTTTTAACATATCCCCTAATTGGTAATTACGGAATACCTCCGAATGAAAAAGAAGACAATCTTTTAAAATATTTCGAGTCGGATAAAATTCAGGTACAGGGTTTGATTGTCTCTAATTATTCTGAATCATACTCTCACTGGAATGCGCAAAAGTCTTTGTCAGAATGGATGAAGGAACATAATATTCCCGGCATTACAGGAATTGATACAAGAGAGCTTACTAAAATATTAAGGGAAAAAGGAACATTACTCGGGAAAATTGTAACCAATCTAAACAGTATCCCATTCGAAGATCCCAATGACAGAAACCTTGTTTCAGAAGTAAGTATCAAATCACCCGTTGTTTTCGAAAGAGGAAAGAAGAAAGTCATCATAGTAGATTGCGGTACGAAGAATAATATAATACGTGCATTCCTCAGAAGAAATTTTACAGTAGTGTGGGTTCCATGGGATTACGATTTTTTAAAAGAAAAAGCAAATGGTGTGATTATATCAAGCGGACCGGGAGATCCCAAGAAATGTTCGGTAACAATTGAGAACGTTAAAAGTGCTATAGAAAAAAACATCCCTATACTTGGAATCTGTCTTGGCTCACAAATTTTAGGTTTAGCAGCCGGTGCAAATACTTACAAATTAAAATACGGTCACAGAAGTCAAAACCAGCCCTGTATGGAATCGGGAACAAAGAGATGCTATATTACAGTTCAGAACCATGGTTTTGCAATCGATTCCAACACGCTCCCAGAAGACTGGCGTGAGTGGTTCTACAATAATAACGACAGGACGAATGAAGGCATTATACACATTTCGAAACCTTTCTTTGGGACACAATTTCATCCTGAAGCATCACCCGGACCTGATGACACAGAATTTTTATTCGATATGTTTTTGAGGGCAATGAAGTAATGAAACAGATAACAACGAAATACAAGAAAGTTCTTATAATAGGCTCTGGTGCAATACGTATTGGTCAAGCAGGAGAGTTTGATTATTCAGGCAGCCAGGCTATTAAAGCTTTAAAGGAAGAAGGCATTCAAACAGTTCTGATTAATCCGAACATTGCAACAATTCAAACCTCAGATCACTTTGCAGACATAGTATACTTTGTCCCGATTGATGAATACTTTGTCCAAAAAGTAATTAAGAAAGAAAAACCTGATGGTGTGTTGCTTGGGGTCGGTGGACAAACAGCGTTAAACGTCGGGGTAGAATTATTCAAGAAAGGTGTTTTCGAAAAGAACAATGTTGAAATATTAGGGACTCCAGTAGAAGTTATTCAAAATACAGAGGATAGGGATTTATTCGTAAAAAAATTAGATGAGATTAATTTGAAATCCCCTGTTAGCAAAGCTGTAATCAGTGTCAAAGATGCTATTGAAGTTGCTGAAGAAATCGGTTATCCGGTAATGTGTCGTGTCGCTTATGCATTGGGAGGACTGGGTTCCGGTGCGGCATATAACAAAAATGAACTTGAGGAACTTACCAGAAAAGCATTTTCTTTCACAGAACAGATTTTAATAGAAGAATATTTTGGCGGTTGGAAAGAACTTGAATATGAAGTTGTACGAGATAGTTACAACAACTGCATTGTAGTATGCTCAATGGAAAATATGGACCCGATGGGAATTCATACGGGGGAAAGTATAGTGGTGGCACCAGTACAGACCTTATCCGCTTCCGAAAACTTCAAAATGAGAGCACTGTCAATTAAAGTGATAAGGCATCTCGGGATAGTGGGAGAATGCAACATTCAATTTGCTCTCAATCCTGAGTCCGAAGATTACCGAATAATAGAAGTAAACGCAAGGTTAAGCCGTAGTTCAGCACTCGCCTCAAAAGCAACCGGTTATCCTTTAGCGTTTATCGCAACAAAGTTAGCTTTAGGTTACAGTTTAACCGAAGTGGATAATATCATCACAAAAGAAACCTCAGCGTGTTTTGAACCGGCTTTGGATTATATCGTTCTTAAATATCCAAGATGGGATTTACAAAAATTCAGGAAAGTTACTCAAAGCCTGGGGTCTGAGATGAAATCGGTTGGAGAGGTTATGGCAATTGCCCGCTCTTACGAAGAGGTTTTACAAAAAGCAATAAGAATGCTGGATGTAGGTATGAAAGGAGTTGTTTGCAATGATCTCGAATTCGATGATATTGAAAAAGAATTAAAAGAGCCAACCGATAAAAGAATATTTGCAATTGCAGAAGCAATAAGGAGAGGATTTTCAATAGAGCATATTCATGAGCTTTGCAAAGTAGACCCGTGGTTTCTTTATAAGATAAAAAATATACTTGAAACTGAAATTAAACTGCAAGGATACAAACTTAATAATTTACCGGCTGCACTCTTTAAAGATGCGAAACAAAAAGGTTTTTCCGATCTGCAAATAGGAATGATTACGGGCAGTGATGAGCTATCGGTGAGAGAGAAAAGAAAAAACTTAAACATCCTTCCCTGTGTGAAACAGATAGATACTTTAGCCGCAGAATATCCTGCAAAGACAAATTACTTGTATTTTACTTATAACGGTCATGCTGATGACCTTGACTTCAATGATAAAAACCAGGTCGTGATTATTGGCAGTGGAGCTTACAGGATTGGTTCTTCGGTGGAGTTCGACTGGTGTTGTGTAAATTCGGTAATAACTTTGAGAAATCTGGAATATAAAACGATCATGATAAATTGTAATCCGGAAACGGTAAGTACGGATTATGATATTTGTGACAAACTTTATTTTGATGAGCTTACTTTTGAAAGAGTATTGGATCTATATGAGAAAGAGAATCCAATGGGAATAATAATTTCAATGGGTGGTCAAATACCAAATAATTTAGCAATACCGTTGAATAACGCAGGCGTTAAAATCCTGGGAACATCTCCCAAAAGTATCGATATGGCAGAAAACAGACATAGGTTTTCCCAGCTCTTAGACAAATTTGGAGTTGACCAACCGGAATGGAGGGAATTGACTAATATTGAAGAAGCTGAGAAATTTGCTGAAAAGGTTGGATATCCGGTACTGGTTCGACCAAGTTACGTTCTGAGTGGAGCAGCAATGAGCATTGCATTAAGTAAAAGTGAGCTAAAAGAATTTTTAAAGAAAGCTTCAGACATTAGTCAGGAGCATCCTGTAGTTATCAGTAAGTTTATTACAGAGGCAAAAGAAATAGAAATTGATGCGGTCGCTAAAGAGGGCGAACTTTATTGTTATGCAATCTCAGAACATGTAGAGAATGCAGGTGTTCATTCGGGAGATGCAACACTGGTATTACCACCGCAAAGAACCTATTTGGAAACGATGAGAAGAATTAAAGTCATAGCTAAAAAGATTGCAAAGTCTTTAAAGATAACCGGTCCTTTTAATATTCAGTTTATAGCCAAGGACAATGATGTTAAGGTTATAGAATGTAATTTAAGAGCTTCAAGAAGCTTTCCTTTTGTTTCAAAAGTTTTCAAACTGAACTTTGTAGATTTAGCCACAAAAATTATTATGGGGAATGAAGTTCCCAGGATTGATAAGTCCTCCTTTGATTTAAATTATGTTGGAGTAAAGGCTCCCCACTTTTCTTTTACAAGACTAAAAGGCTCAGACCCTATTTCAGGCGTTGAGATGGCATCGACAGGAGAGGTCGCATGCCTGGGTGACGATTTTAACGAGGCGTTCTTAAAAAGCCTTATATCCGTTGGATTTAAAATACCTAAGAAATCAATTTTGCTTTCCACAGGTCCGATTGACAGCAAAGCAGATTTTCTAAAAAGTACAATAATTCTTGAACAAATGGGTTTTAGATTTTATGCTACAAAGGATACGGCAGAATTTATGTCCGCCAATGGAATAAATGCGGAGGTTTTATATATGCCTTTGGAAAAAAAAGAGCCTAACACACTTACCTACATTGCTAATAAAAAAATTGATCTGGTAATAAACATACCTCAAAATATTGAAAAAGAAGAACTCGAGAATGACTACCTCATTCGACGAAAGGCTGTTGATTTTGATGTATCTTTAATCACCAATCTGCAGCTTGCAAAAAGATTTGTTGAAGCACTCCACCGAACACATATAAAAGATTTAAAAGTTAAAAGCTGGGATGAATATAATTAGATGCGATTAATATTTACATTTAAATCACTAAATAGATTTAAAATAAAAAAAGACGATTAAAATAGATCGCTTTTTACAATATTATACTTCTAAACATACAAACCAAGAAAATCATTTTGATGCAGCTTTTTGTTCTTCATAAACGAATGGAGGAAGACTCCTAAAAAGAAAATCCCATAAAGGACTACTAATGCCAAAAGCGGTTTCACTATCGGTATAATGATGTCTTAAATGATATTCCTTTAAGAAACGACCAAGTCTGTTTGTCATTTTATAATGATGTGTCGCATAATGTATGAAATCATAAATCATGTAACCAATAATAAACCCTGCAAAGACATTAAAGTGATATACACCGAAGACAAAAAGAAATATGAAATAAAATAAAGTTGCTAATGGAATGCTCACCATTAAAGGCATGACAAGCCTTGTATGATCTCTCGGATAATCGTGATGGATACCATGAATAAGATGGATAATTTTTTTTCCTCTTTCAGATTTTGCAGGAAAATGAAATCCCCATCTATGGAATGAATACTCAAAAATCGTCCACAATAATACTCCACCTAAAACGGTCAAGATTCCATAGACTAAATCAACAGATAAAAATCCCAAATACAATAAGTACGCACTAACAGGAATGTAAACAACAAATGGTGTTACTGGATGTATGTGAGAAAAATACTCAAGTACAGAATTTTCAAACAGTCTGGCTGTTTCGTCTTTATTTGATACAAAGTGAGCCATTGCTCCCTTTCTTAGATTAATATAAACCTTTTAACAAATTTTGTAAAAATAGAATTATTTCTGTACAAATAAAAGTAATTTAAAGAAAAAGATCAGCAAATCGTTTGCGGTATGAAAATCTATAAATCTTACACTTTTGTCTTAAGCCTTATCTGATAAGTGATTCACTAATATAATGGTTGCTTTTTTATTAATGCATAGTTATTTTTGTGATTAGAATTCGTAATCATTTTTCAAACTTAAATTTAAAAATATGAACAAAGAAGAATTAATTGGTCAAATTGCAAAAGATGCTAAGCTTACAAAAGTTGCTGCTAAGACTGCTTTAGAATCAACTCTTGGAGCAATACAATCATCTTTAAAAAAAGGTAAGAATGTCACATTAGTTGGCTTCGGTACATTTTCTGTTGCAAAAAGAAAAGCAAGAACCGGCAGGAATCCACAAACGGGTGCTGAACTAAAAATCCCTGCAAAAAAGGTCGCTAAATTTAAAGCCGGGAAAGATCTATCCAACAGTGTGAAATAATTGAATTATCGGTTTATAAAAAAAGCCCGCATAGACGGGCTTTTTTATTTTGTACAATATTGTTAATCCTTTTAACTACCTTTGTAATCAACCTTCTTTACTTTCTTCAATATCCAATTGTCGTCATCTAATATCACCTTTTTCACTTTTCCTTTTACTGGATGTTCAAACTGCTGCTCTTTTTTATCGTTATAAAATAAAATTCCCTCATCACCCGTTTCTGTTTTAACTTTAAAACGAATCGGCATTTTGAAAACGTCCCAGTCTTTCTGCTTTTGTTCAACGTTTATTCGAAGTGTATAAAAATCTGTATCTTTCTGACCTTGGAAATCCTCGACTTTCCATGAAAATTCATATTCAGGTCTACCCGTGCCTTTCAATACCCACTGGTTAAAAAAGAAATCGAGATCTAATCCGGAAATATTTTCACATACCTCCTGAAACTGATAAGTGTTAGCTGTTTTATATTTATATTTATCGTAATAGGTTCTTAGAATTTTAAAGAATGTACTATCACCAACTACTCCTCTTAACATATGAAGCACCCAACTCCCTTTTTGATAAACAGTCGATCCGAAAATAAAACCTTTCGGGTCGTAGACGGTTCCAAGGAAATAACCGTAATCTTCTTTCACCATATACTTCTCAAGAGCTTCCTTACCATTAAGATGTTCTTCCCACAAAGCTTCGCTGTAAGAGGCAAATCCCTCATTAAGCCAAATATCTTTCCAGGACTCTGGAGATACAGCATCTCCATACCATTGGTGTGCCAGCTCATGAGCAATAACGTATTCATAAGCTCCGTCTCCTGTTACGAGCGTATAACCCATACTTGTTAAAGTCTGGTGCTCCATAGCACCGCTAAACCACCCGAACATAACCATGCCGTACTTTTCATCGATAAAGGGATATTCACCGAACAACTCAGAATAAAACTCAATCATCTTTACAGTATTCTTCCAATCTTTTTTCGCTTTCTCGGTATATGATGGATAAGTATAATAAATAATCGGCATTTCTTTTGAACCATCCAATGAAGTATAAGTGTCAGACCATTGATCATATTTCCCAATTGCTAATGAAACAAGATAAGTCGTTATAGGATATGTGGATTTCCAGTAAAAAGTTTTGTTACCATCCTCATCCTTTTCAGTTTCCATCAATGACCCATTCGTAGCAACTGTTAATGCAGATGGTACGGTAACCTCCATTTCATGAGTAAACTTATCGGTTGTAAGGTCTTTACAGGGCCACCATGTCGGGGCATAGGTTGGTTCGCTAAGTGTGTAGATAGACGGTTCCCCGTCAAATTCTGCAAAACCAAACGAATCAAATCCCATCTTTTTAGGAGTGCCTTCATACTTTATTTCAACATCAAAGTTTTCTTTATTTTTAATCTTATCTTTTGTATTTACTATCAGGTAATCATCTTTCTGATTGAAATCAACATCATACTTATTGAGCTTCACATAATTCACTTTCATATTCGAATAAAAATTCAGGTATACAGAATTAATAGTATCGGAAACCGAATTTGCATTCATCTTTACAACACCATAAATTTTTTTCTTTTCAATATCGAACGAAAATTTCATTTTATAATTCTGAACATCGTATTGGTTTTGTAAAGCTACTATCTCAGGATTATCTTTTCTTTGATCCTGTCCAACAGTAATGTCCATGTATTTGGAATATAAAATTACAGCTATTTTATTTACATCCACATTTGAAACGGTTGCGAAAATTTTTTTAATTGTGAACGTACATGAAAAGATTATAATGACGATAAAAAAAATAAAGAATAGGACAAAAGATACTTTTTTCATAATTGTAATTAAATTATTTTTAGGATTTGTAATCTGTTCCATACAATAATTGTACGTAAATAATTATTTCAAAGATATATGTTGAAGTTATTTTTTATAAAAGAATTTAAATAGTAAATTTTATTAATTACTTTATAATACTGCAAAATAAATAATAAGTTCTAAAAATAAAATATTTTAAATGAAAAATGTAAAACTATTTTTTTTAACAATAGCAATTTTTGTTGCAACAATCAATCTAACATCCTGCTTAAATGTTGTTCGGGATATTAAGATTAACAGTGACGGTTCAGGGAAAGAAACACTAACCGTTGAGTTCGGAAGTGATTTCATGGGCATGCTTGTAGCGTTGGCTAGTATTGGCGATTCAACTAACGAGCAAGGAATTATAGACTCTCTTTATAACGATGAATTATTCATTCAGGATACAAAAGAAAAATACAGCAACATGCCCGGAGTTACATTGCTTGACATATTTTCAACAACTAATCCCGATTCATCAAAGACCATGAAAGTTATTTATTCATTCGATGACGTAAGTGTAATCGGTTCTTCATTCAAAATGGAAAGTAAAAATCTACCGGAATCAAACACCACTATAACTTATGAAGAGAAGGAAGATAAAATTTATTTTAAATATTTTTATGAATCCAAAGAAGATGAGGTTACTGTTGAATCGGATTCTGCAGATGTAAGTTATAAAGAAAGTTTTGCACAGTTTTTTGAAGGAGATAAATTAATTTACAATTTAGAATTCGATTACGATATTATATCATCCAATGCAAATAATACTGATGGAAGAAAACTCACGTGGGAAATAAATCTTTCGGATATTTATACTATGGAAGATCCTTTGGTACTCGAAGCTGTATTACAGAAGTAAATCCAAACATTAATATTAACGTTTTCAAGACCCGGTTATACAATCGGGTTTTTTGTAATGATTTTTAATAGACTCTTTCTCCATTCATGTATGTCATATCAACTTTTGCATTCCTGATTTCATCGGGACTCATTTCAAACAAATCATCCAAAACTATTAGATCAGCAGCCTTACCAATTCTGATGTCACCACGCACATTATCCTGAAATACTGCATAAGCATTATTAATTGTATATGCTTCGAGACAACTTACAAGATCAATCTTATTCTCACTAAAGAACTCCTCTCCAGTATCGTCAGTTTTTCTTGTCATTGCATAGTAAATAGTTACAAAGGGATTCTCATCTACTATGGGAAAATCCGTTCCGAAACAAACTTTGACACTCCTGTCAATTAATTGTTTGTAATTATGTGTCGATTGGAAATTCTTTAGCTTTTCCTTAGCTGATTTGATATCTATATAAAGATGTGTTGGCTGTACTGATGCAATTATTTTTTGATCAAAGAATTTTTTGAAATCACACTCCCTAATATGTTGTGCATGCTCGATCCTGAACCTTCTTTTCTTTAAACCGTTTTGCTCTGTAAGAAATTTATCGAATTCAAGCAGTTCACTTACTGCCTTGTCTCCTATAGCATGGACTGCCATTTGATAACCCGCCTTATCGATCTCTACCCCGATTTTCTTAAAGTTTCCACTCGTAACAAAATCGGTGTTAAGCCCGTTGTGGTCTTTATCTATATAGTTATCCCAGAAGAGTGCCGTCTCACTTGATAAAGCTCCGTCATAATAAGCTTTGAAACATCTGAATCTAATATATGAATAAAAATCTGCAAATCTCTTTTTATGGTCTTCAATATTCTCGAATTCTGTAAATGGAAGTATGGAATAAATTTTCAATTTTAATTCATCTCTATTTAAAAGTTTTTCATAAACATCGAGGTCCTCCGGTTGTGTAATATCCGAAACCGATACAATTCCAAACGAGTAAAGTTTCTTTATCTCGTCGAGAACTAACGCTGATTTCTCCTGTACAGTCTTGTGAGGTATTTTATCAGAGACATAATAGAAAGCTCCTTCTTTAAGTTCACCTGTTAAACCTCCATGTTCATCCGATATTATTTCACCTTTGATAAATTCATTCTTTATACTTTCGATTCCTGTTAACTCCAGGGCTTTTGAATTCGCAAAACCCGAATGATTATCAAATCTTGTAATTAAGACAGGAATATCAGAACAAATTTCATCTAAGAAAAACTTGTCTAATTTTATTTCTTCTTTAAAATTTGTTTCAGAGAAATGACCTCCGTAAATCCACGTGGTACCTTTTTTCTTATACTCATTTATGATGCTAACAAAATCCGATTTTGTCTCCGCATTCCTGAGATTGAGTTCGTCCGACTCTAATGCTCCATTTACCAAATGACAATGACCATCGGTGAAAGCCGGCATTATTAGTTTATTTTTTAAATCAATGACTTCATCATAATCACTTTGCTTTTGTTCTGCTTCAACAGTTTTACCGACAAAGTCAATGTTACCATCCGTCGGATCAAAACCGACCGCTTCGGCAAAGTAATTCTTCCCCAACCAGACCTTTGCGTTCGTGAATAATGTTTTCATGCAGCAAAAATAAGTAATGCTAATTTGAATAAATATATTAAAAAGGAAAGATAAAAACTTGTTGAAAAAATCTGTTTGATTGTTTATAATAAATTATCTATTTTTGATTAAACGAGGTAGGTATGAAAAACATACTATCTGCAAGTACTATCACTACTATAATTGTTTTTCGTTTTTCTAATTTTAATAATTATTTAAGATGAAAACAAAATTATTCATTTCTGTTTTATTCTTTTGTGTTTTCCTGTTCAGTTTTTCTTACAAAGAGAAAACTATCCAAACAAGTAATAATAATTCTAACATCGTAAAATCTTTAGTTCAGACAACGGACTACCTGAAATTACAGTTGAACAGCCCGATGAAATTGGCTGAGTACACTACTAATAAGAACGATAAGAGCAGTCTTATAAAATCCGCTTCTAAAGATGTTATCTTCATACCTAACATAGGACAGATTATAGACACCGAAGGAAAGCTCAGACCGGACATTCTCTATAAAGCAGAGCTTAACGGAGTTGACCTTTATTTAACAAATAAAGGAATGAGCTTCGTCTTTTATAAGTATGAAGACCTTCCAAACAACCTGGCAGCGGGTAATAAAGAAATGGATAGAATTCATGATCCTTTTAAAGATGATATGAAGGAAAAAAAGGTTAAGATGTATAGAATGGATTTGGACATTGTAGGAATGAATCAGAATTTCAAGACAGTGAACGAAGAGCAGACAACAGAGTACTTCAATTATTATTATGCTCACTGTTCGGATGGAATAGCAAACGTTCACGGCTACAGAAAAGTAATATACAAAAATGTGTATAATAACATTGACCTTGTTTACTATAGTAATGAGAAAGGTTTGAAATATGACTTCTTCGTAAAACCTGGCGGTGATGTTGAAGATATAAAACTTAAGTATAAAAACGAAGATGAAATTTACATTACTGAAGAAGGAAAGATAAGAGCCGTAAATCCTTTCGGAGAGTTGGAAACAGATGTATTATTAACTTACCAATCTGATGGTAAAATCGTTGAAAGTAACTACATAAAAGATACAGATGGAACAATAAGAATTAATACAGTAGAATATGATAAAACGAAAGAACTTATAATTGATCCTTATATTGGTGCAACTTATTATGGGGGAAGTGGAAGTGATGGCGGATACTCAATAACAACAGATACCGATAACAATATATTAGTTACAGGATATACCTCGGGTTCAAATTTTCCCCTTCAGAATCCAGGAAGTGGAGCTTATTTCCAAGGTACAAATTCAAGCACAGACGCATTTATTTTAAAGTTTAATTCATATGGAATACGACTTTGGGCTACATTCTATGGAGGAAATGGTTTTGATTATGGATATTCAATAACAACAGATTTAGTTAATAATGTTTTGGTTACGGGACGGACTTCAAGTAACTATAACTTTCCATTACAAAATCCGGGGGGAGGAGCTTATTTTCAGAATATTGGTGGAAGTTATGAAAACCCTAACGCTTTTATTTTAAAATTTAATTCGAGTAGTATTAGGCAGTGGGCTACGTACTATGGAGGAGATAGTGTTGATCTAGCATTGTCAATAGTAACAGATGGTTATAATAATATTTTAGTTACAGGGTATACATTTAGTACAGACTTTCCTGTATATAATCCCGGCAGTGGATATTTCTATCAAGGTGCAAATGCGGGAAGTGCTGATATTTTTATTTTAAAATTTAACTCAAATTGTGTACAACTTTGGGCTACTTATTATGGAGGATACTTATGGGATATAGGAAATTCAATAACAACAGATGGAAACAACAATATTCTTATAACAGGATTTACGGAAAGTGCAAATTTCCCAACATATAATCCAGGAGGGAGTACATATTTCCAAGGAGCATTAGGAGGTTATTATGATATTTTTATATTAGAGTTTAATTCCGCAGGCTTAAGGCAATGGGCAACTCATTATGGTTCTTATTGTCAAGGTTACTCAATAACCACAGATGATGATAATAATATTTTGGTAACTGGAAGTGCTAGTTCAAATTTTCCATTACAAAATCCTGGGGGTGGTGCTTATTTTCAAAATACTATTGGAGGAATTTTTGATGCTTTTTTATTAAAGTTTAACTCAACGGGTGTCCGCCTGTGGTCTACTTATTATGGTGGGAATGGTTCTGATTATGGAGGTTCAATAACTACAGATGAGAATAATAATATATTAGTTACAGGATATACTAACAGCACTAACTTTCCATTACATAATCCAGGAGGCGGTGCATATTTCCAGGGAACATATTCAGGTTCAGGCAAAGTAAATGCATTCATATTAAAATTTAGTTCAAGCGGTGTTCGGTACTGGGCTACGTACTATGGAGGGAGTGGAGGATTGTATGACGGAGATAGAGGACATTCGATAACTTCAGATGGAAATAACAATATATTAGTTACTGGATATACTTGGAGTTCTGACTTCCCTGTAATGGATCCGGGAGGTGGAGCTTATTATCAAGGTACGTTCGGAGGAGGTACTTTAGATGCTTTCATTCTCGGATTTAGACCTTCGGGTGCTATTGGTATTCAAGTTTTATCTTCACACGTTCCAGATAAATATGTATTACATCAAAACTATCCCAACCCATTCAATCCCACAACAAATATTAGGTTTGATATTCGTGAATCATCTCTTACAAAATTGATTGTCTATGACATTCTCGGGAAAGAAATTTCTACTCTTGTGAATGAAAAACTTAATGCAGGAAGCTTCGAAGTTGATTGGGATGGTTCAGCTTATCCAAGCGGTGTATATTTCTATAAATTAACGACAAATGATTTTTCCGATGTAAAGAAGATGATTTTAATTAAGTAATTTCACAAGACCCCTCCTTAGTCCCCTCCTTACTAAGCCATGCTTGCAGCAGGCAGGGAGGGGAAACAGAGAGGTCATCTCAAATTCCTCAAAATATGATAAAATCAAGCTTTTTTTAGGAAATCTCTCATTTATGGACACGGACAAGGTATTATTTAGAAGATTTATGGTTAATTATCACGACAATATTAATCTTTACAGCAGCTATTAAAACGTTAACAGAGGCTATTAACGTTTATATAACCGTTATAATTGTAATTATAGAGGCTGGAAACGCAATTACAGTCGTTATAAATACATTTACAGCGGTAATAATTACAATTCTGATGGCTGTAATCATCTTTACAGCGGCTGTAAAGACGTTAACAGCGGTTGTAAAGACGTTAACAGAGGCTATTAACGTTTTAATAATCGCTATAATTGTAATAATAGGGGCTATAAATACATTTATTATGTTTATAAATGCAAGGGGGCAAATTAAGTTCGGGAGATAGTCTACCTAAACAGAAAGGGGTATAAAAAATCCCCCTTTCTGTTTCCAAGAAGGGGGATTGAGTTATAAATAAAGTGAATTATTATTTAACCAATAACATTCTCTTAATATCTGTATAATCTCCTGCCTTTATCTTATAGAAATAAACTCCACTACCATTTTTCTCTGCATTCCAAACAACATTATAACTCCCTGCTTTCAATTCTTCATTAACCAGCATTGCAACTTCCCTGCCAAGAACATCATAAATTATTAGCTGAACAAATTCCTTTTTAGGAATCTCAAATTCAATTTTGGTTTCAGGGTTGAATGGGTTTGGGAAATTCTGCTTCAAAGAATATGAAACAGGTTCTTCATTATTTCCAACAACAGATGTAATTCCATTTTTAAATTGCACGTCCATGCTGTCTATGTCAGAATTACCCGCTTCATCAAAAACTTCTATAAAAATTCTGTACGCACCATCTAAATAGTTTGATGTAGAGAACGCAAGATTTTTTTCGGATAGTTCTATTAAAGAATCCCCATTACTGTTTGTCACTACATGATGGAAGTTTCTAACTGTACTCATCCAGCTTGAACCATGAAGTATTGCATCCCTTTTATAAATTACAGTTGCATAAGGTACGTAATGATTACCTTCGTAAAAAGGATATTGATGGTTTAAGATTTGTCCCATTGTCCTTGGAAATATCAAGCTATCATTGGACACTTTCTTAATCCAGTAATATGTACGGTAAGCAGGCTGCTGCCATTCCGAAGCACCTGCATAATCAATTACTTTAACTATAATATCAATATCACCATAAAGACTATCAGGTTGAAGGTAAGTACTCGTTTCATTCAAACAAAAACCAAATTTTGAATAATTGAAAACTGTATCGATATAAGGCGATGTCGTATCAGCTAACGGTTGCAGTGCCAGCATCGGATTAAAATTAATCCCCCATTCATTATCCGAGTAAGACCATACTAATCCGGAATCGCGAATCTGTACAAAATGAATGTGTCCCCAATTAGAAGACCAGTAAATAATATCCCCAAGATAATCGTGAATTTGCACAGTATCCCCTACATCAAACTGAATAGTATTTTGAATCAAATGTGCATATAGCCAACCATCCGAAAACCCGGCTGCCTGCGTGTCGCTAATAGCTATTCTCCAGTAAGATGCTCCTCCAAGAGTTAATACACACTTCACAATGCCATCAGCAACTGCATAAGTATGTTCACCGATTGGTGTGATGAGATCTAAACCCTGATGTAAATAGGAAGAAGTAATTCCTGAACCCATGTGCTGTTCATAATGATTCCAGATCGTTCGCATACTATCGAAAGGAGCAAAGGGCCAGGGGATAGGATCATAATCTGAATTGTTTTGTTTTGGCAGGTCAATTCCCTCAAAATGTTTTATCTGTCTACCTAATGATTGCATCTCTTTATTCAAATTACCGTTTATTGAATAAGTCCGTAGTAATCCTCTTGATTCAGTTTCCGTTCTTTTATGAATACCGGTTACAATTTTATCTCCAACTATTTTTAAATCACGATACGAAAGAGCACCGTTAATTTGTTTAAGAAATATTAATCTTCCATCTGTTATCGAGTAAACATGGAGCGTTCTTTTATCAACTACAGCCACTATTTGTTTGTCCGCATATACCTGAACCTTACGGGGATAGCTCAAGCCTGTTTTTATAATTCTGATTAAACTACCATAACCATAAATTTTAATCTTATTCACCAATGCAACAGCTATCAGTTTGTCATTTTCTGACACATCAAACTGGTATCCTTTCTCAAATTTTTCAACTGTCCTATCTAAAATCGAAACAACTAATAAATTTTCAGCATTTCTAATTCCGAATTTGTTACCCGATTTAGAAAAGCCAAACATATCAGCACCCGAATAAGATCTACTAAATAGAAATTTACCATTTGGAGAATAGAAATGGAGTTTTAATTTATTTCGAAAATGTTCAGAGTGATCGAAGAATACTACATATCCTGCGTTTGATATATCAACGTCAGAACCGGGAGCTTTTGGAAGAACAAACAATAGCTCATTCTTAAAGAATAATTTAAAATTAACTAACTCTCTATCTTCATCAGTAACTTTTCCAATAACAAATGAACACCAATACTTTCTATTTTCTGATATAATTTTTGCATCAGGATTGATTATTGGAAGTAAGATCGACCCATTTATTGAAACCGATAAATCCTTTAATTCTAAATCTCCCTGATTATCTTGAGCGGATAAAGGTAAGAATTGAATTAAAAGTAATTGTACAACGATTAGGTAAAAAATAAATTTTGATAACATTTTCTAACTCCTTTGTTTATTCTACAATAAACAAACTTTGCGTCCCCACATAAAGAATGCACATGCAAAGACGCAAAGCGTTAAAAATAAATTTCTAAAAGTGTTCCTGTTATTTCAACAGCATCATCTTCTTAGTTTCTATAAAGCTTCCCGCTTTTAACTGATAGAAATAAATACCGCTTCCATAGTTCTCTGCATTCCATTCAACTTCATAGCTACCCGCTGTCAGTTCCTTGCTGACTAATTTAGCAACTTCCCTTCCGAGAGCATCATATATTACTAATTGTGTGAATTCTGCTCTTGGAATTTCAAATTTAATCGTAGTATTTGGGTTGAATGGATTCGGGTAATTTTGTAGCAATGAATATTTTAAAGTTGTGATGTTAGGATTAATGTTTGTCACTACGTTAGTGTAATTTGTCAATTTAATATCATCGACATACCAGCCATCTGCAGTAATGTAAACATCACTGGTTAAAGTAAATCTAATCTTTAACTGAGATGTTCCATTTGCATAAGAAGTTATATCAAATACTTCTTGAGTCCATGAGGTATGTACTCCATTATAAGATGATATTTTTTGCCAGGTGATTCCATTATTGCTCGATACTTCAACGTTACAATAGTCATAACCAGCTTCCGTATTGTACCTATGCCAAAAACTCAAGAAAACAACCGGGTATGAACTTATGTTTATCGGAGCACTCAATGTCATTGAATTGTTAGCATTATTCTGATAACTGCCGAATGGACTATCTGTAAATGAATGAGTGGGAGTATGATATTGAGAGGTCGTTACAGCCCATCCTTGGTTAGTTGTCCAGTTACTAAAACCATTCTCAGCACTATCGGCAAATGTAGTTAAGCCCGTTCCAATCAAAACATAAAGGGCTTCTGTATGTACAATGTTTGTATCTTCTTGTTTGAATTTCAAAACGGTTGGTATCGCAGAATTATTGGGTACAGAGCCTGATAGTGAAAAATTAAAAATAGAACTATCTTTAACGAGTGAATTAATATTTGGATATGAGTATACACTTGTTGGTATCGTAATATAAGAACTTGGTGATGTCCACTGGATTTTAACATTCTGAGCAGAAGCTTGTCCTTTGTTTTTAAAAAGAACTCTCAAGTTACCGCTATTACCCGGATTATAATACTGTTGATTAAACTGAGTTAAATTAGGGTAGATAAAGGCGCCAGCAATCATACAATGATATATATTCATCCAGACACAACTTTGTGCTTGAGGAAGAATCAAGGATTGTGAGGGCCAGAAACCTGCTGTTCCAACTTCAGGAGTAAACGGAAATGTTTTAGCATGTCCCGAATCGTGATGCATCCAATCACAAGCATCTCCCCTGACTTTATAACCTACTGTTGTGGATGCCACTCCGTATAAATAACTATTGAACTGTGTCATGTCCGCTGCCCATTCATGATAGGTCATACTGTCTGGAGGTGCAATAGGATCACACCATGCCCATGGTCTGATTAAATAATTACCATAAGTATGATAGTTGAAAATGGATTTAAAACTCTTTGAATTTACAAAATCACGTACAACTTGAGTTTCAGGTTCAGAGAAAGGAGCTGTACCCCTGTAGGTATCACTCGATGGATTAGTACTAGAACCCCCATTTGACGAATTCCAAAATTGATATATACCATAATTCCTGTTTAAATCCACACCTGTATAGCTACCTTGAGGAGTTCTGTTTTTCCTCCACATACCTCCACCATTCGGATTAGTTGTTTGATTATAATAATAACCATCCGGGTTAATAAAAGGTGTTACATAGATTTCTCTATTATTTAAAATATATGTTGCAATAGGATCTATATTGTAGTTTTCAAACAACCAGTACATGTAATAA
The DNA here is from genome assembly GCA_016783945.1 of Ignavibacteria bacterium. Lineage (GTDB taxonomy): Bacteria > Bacteroidota > Ignavibacteria > Tepidaquicellales > Tepidaquicellaceae > BS750m-G4. The sequence continues at coordinate 1,275 of JADHVP010000003.1, read as the reverse complement.
AGAATATTTGACATACCTAATGGTTCACGGGCATGTGTCATTCCGTTTAACCAAATTTGTGGCTTACCCGATACAACTTCAGGATTGTTAGATACTCGTACAGTCCAGAGAGGTTTATTTTCATAACTGTTTCCAATTGAAAACTTTGTAGAGATTAAACCCGGGTATTCACTTTTCATTGAATCAAGCTTGGCAATAGCTTCTTCCCATTTTAAATGTCCCCCCATAGTTCCATATATGCTGTGACTTACATTATAATCGTCAATAGATTCCTGTATCGCATCCTGTATTTCGGTCGGAGTCATTTTTGGTAATGAATTGTAATAATAATCCCAATCTGGAATAGTTACATCATAACTTACACCCGATAATTGAAGCATCTTAATCTCCACTTCAGATAACCAGGTTTCAAAAAAGTTATCCTTGCGAATACCATGGTCTAAGAACAAACCAGAATTTGCAAGTCGCTGTATATCCTGTTGTGATGCGATAAAAATTCTTACCTGGGAATATTTTGATTGCGAATTATTATTATTCAAATTATCCTGTGCCGATGAAATATTCAAAATCGATACGCAAAAAATAATAGAAAAAATAATTGGTAAAAAGTTTATGTTACTGAAAATTGATTTTTGCATTTTATTTATTTTATCTTAGATTTTCCCCTGAATTTTTAAATACAGATGAGAAATAATATCGTTTAAAAATTTATTTGTTTAGCAAAGATATAAAATAATATATTCATTTACCAAATAAAAAAAATTCATAACATAGAAGCCGATTCATCAAACATAAGTAATAATTAAACAAATCTTAAAGAAAAAAAATAATTAATTTTGATATTGTTATTAATAAAGTTTTTATGTTTTTTATTTTAGCCTTGACAACAAATATTTATGTTTGTAAATTGAACTAAGTAATTAAGCTACTATTTATAGAATTAAGCAGTAATATTACTTCATTGTTAAAAATAGTATAAACTCAGCATAAAAAGGGACTTTTCCCAACAACAAAAAAATTTTTAAAAACCATAAACCTTATTTATAAAAAGCAGTGAAGCAAATTCACAAAATATTTCTTCTTTTCAAAAAATCTTTATTTTTTAATTTAACCTAATTAAACTTTTTTCTAAAACATTTATGCATTTTGCATAGGGGGAAATCATGTCAAACATAAAAAACTTAATAATAAAAAAGAATTTTTTAATAATAGAAATAATTGCAGTATTTGCATTTATTCTCTTTATTAATAATTCTGTAAAATCAGAACAATTCG
>JADHVP010000132.1 GCA_016783945.1 Ignavibacteria bacterium | reverse complement strand
TCCTGTTTTCCGCTTTGCAACACCCTAAAGAATTTTCTCTATTATCGATATAAGAATCTTTTGTTCATCATTTAATTTCAATAATATCTTCTTTTCTACTTTTGATTGTGGTAGAGTGATATTTAGCTTATAAATCTTGCTAAAAATTAATTCAGAACCCACAACTCTAACCTGTGAGTTTGAAAGTGTTGAAATATAACTTTCGATTAATGAATCTTCGTGGGAAATAAATAAGGTGTATTGATTTTCAAGGATTGCCAGTTCATGTTTTGCTTTCTGCTTCAGTAATAAAATTTCCTCATCTTCCAAACCACTACCTATAGTTTTAACAACTTTATATCTTCCTGAAACTTTTGAAATGATTTGGATGCTAATGCTACCGGATCTGTTTTTAACTTCTCGTATGAACATTCGTAAAGATAGTCTGCAACACCCAAAAATGAAAGAAATAAATTATAATAAATTGATTTTACTCCTACTTATTTTCCATAGAAATACCCTTGCGGAAAACAGGTGGTGTTTATTTTTACAGGCTGAGTATGAATGGGATGGGTATCGAAACAAAAAGGATGCTGTTGATTAAATAATTTCTTAAGATATAACATTGATAGTGCTATCTCATTACACGGATTGACTTAACGCTCACGGTATTAACCTTAAACAAACTTGACGTTTCATACCTTATATTCAGATTCTTTTTAATCTCGTAATTTCTTTTTCTATATCTTCAATAATTTCAGTGTTAGCTATAACCTTTTTATTACCATCCTTTATGGAATATATATAAAACACTTTTCCACCATATTCATCTGTAAATTTTTTATGAGTTTCAAGTTGTAATCCCCTTTGCTGATATATGACAGGAATATGTGCTACATTACTAACAGGTTTTATTTGTAATCCCAAATACTTATCTTTTATTTTTATATAAAAATCAACATTAAATAATCTATCCCATTCATCAGATGCTGGTTCAATTTTTTCACCAAGCTCAGCTTCTAATATACCATAGATAGTTTTTATCTCTGTCATATATCCATTAAAGGTTCTGTCGATTACTAATTGAATCATATAATTTATGCAATCTTTTTCTGTTATTTCCTCGATTTCCTTAGGTAATACTTCTGTAATTTTAACATACAATTTCTTTCCTAATTCTTCAATATGATCTTTCGGGCGAACATTTTTAAAATAATATTCTCTCCACTCATCAATTGTTTTCGGGTTACATTTTCTTATTGATTCAGATGTTGCACCAACGTTTCTTTATAAATTTTAATTGTAAGCGATTCCTTGCGGGATGAAATGCCGTATCTTCAGTTTTTATTGGGATAGTGGGTACTAAAAATTTGCTTTTTTAATTCTAATAGATCAGGAGAAATTTTGTCTTCTAAATTTATTTCCAAATAGAATTTATTTTCAACTCTTTCTTGAAAAACCAAAGCACTTAATGAAAATGTTTCAAGTATATAATCTAAAGCATCTTGATGTGAGAATCCTTTTTCAAGAAGTTCTTTGAAAATATTATCAAAGCTGAACCTATCATTAATTTGATTCATAATTGCATTATCCAAAACAAAAAAGACTCCAAAAATCCTTTACAAATCTTGTAGCCTTAAAATTTCAGCAATTCTCTCTTTGTGTCTCAGTGTCTTTTCCCGTAGGGATTCCTTCGGAAGCGGCAGATACATTCACCATTTTTACCCTGTGAAATGCGAAGCAATTTTGCAGAGCAAAATTATTTCACAGGGTAAACATTCATCATTAACATTTGCAAAGCATCCGCCTTAGCCTACATAACTTTTGTAGACATTTTTCATTTTTAATTTCTAATTTTTAATTTTATTTATTTATCTCCAATCAATAACATCAATATTAAAACCATCACTTTCCAATATAACGGCTCCATAAAGATCCGTTCTTAAAATATTGGAACATATATTCTCTAATCGGTTGAGTACGATCTTTGAAGGGTGGTCAAACTTATTGAACATCCCAACGGAAATCACGGAATATTCAGGTTTGTTCTTTACAAGGAAAGGTATTGAGGATGAGCTACCGCTTCCATGATGTGCAACTTTCAGAATATCTGATTCAAGGAATTCCGAATAATTTCGTTGAAGACATCTCTCACCTCCTGTTTCAATATCACCTGTAAATAGAATATCTGTTTCTTTATACTTTAATTTGAAAACCAGCGATTCATTATTAGGATCACCTTTACCAAAATTACTGTATGAATTGTTTTCTTTTGAAGAAGTGTTGAAGAAATAAATTCTAAGAGCCTCAATGCCATCGACATAATTACCTGATTTTATTTTGATACGGGAAATTTTCTTCTCCCGAATAAGATTATCAATTGTTTTAGCTGTCTTGCTGTTATGCTTCTGTCCATTGTTGATTATTTTATCAACCTCGAAATTCTCCAGGAGATATTTAACACCGCCTACATGGTCAAGATGATAATGTGTTAAAATTAAAAGGTCAATCTTTTTAATACCATTCCTCTTTAAATAGGGAGCAATTGTTCTTTCACCACTGTTGTATGACATGGATTTTTTTCCACAGTCAACAACAATGGTTTTGTCATCGGGAGTATGTATAATTGCACAATCACCCTGCCCTACGTCAAGAAATGTTACCTTCAGCTTCTTTTCAAAATCAACATTGTAAATAAAAACTGATGCAATGATAAGAAATGAAAGTACCAATCTGAATTTGAGTTTTTTCATAGTTGCTGTGAGAAGAGAAATAAGAATAACAAAATAGGCAACAGTATTAAAAAGATTAAATTTATAAAACTCGGTGTAAGCAATATCAAACGATGCACACCACTTTATAAATATCAATTGAAAGCTTAATAAGAAATTATTAGTTTCTGCAATTATCGATGAAAGAAAACCTGAGAACACACCTGCGATTATCTGGAAAAAACCAATTGCAAGGGCAATGTTTGCTAAAGGAACGACCACCAGGTTAGCCAATAACGAGATAAACGAAATCTTTTCAAAATATGTTGCTGTTATTGGAAGCGTTCCTATCTGAGCTGCAAGTGTTGTCAGGAATAAGACTAAAATGTAACGTATATATTTTTTCCCTTTAAGCTCCCATTCGCTTATTTTGTGAACAAACAACTTCTCGAATCTTTCATAAAAGAAGACCATAGAGATTACTGCTCCAAAAGAAAGAACGAATCCGGGATCGAATAATTGTTTCGAATCATAAATCAAAATGAATAATGCCGATACTCCAACGATATTGTAGAAATTGGTTTTCCTCTCAAGAATTAATGAGACCAGGAAAAGAATTCCCATTATTGTTGCACGAACGATCGATGCCGGGCTGCCGGTAAAAATGCAATAGAATATCAAAACTAAAATTGTAATTATTGTTCTTGGAAGCTGTGGTATTCTGAACAACGATAAAATGAGAGTGATTGAAATAATAATATAAGCAACGTTGAGACCCGATACTGCAATCAGGTGCATGACGCCCGTATTTATGAAAGCTTCTTTTAATTCTTTCGAGAGGTCGCTTCTTTCACCAGTAACGAGTCCCTTGAGATATGCTCCCTGGTCTCCGCTCATATTTTCGTCGATGTTTCCGAGTGCAAAGACCTTTGCAGGGTAGACAACTTTTTGATAAAAGAAACCAAGATTATCTTTCGAAAGCACTTCCACATTGTTATAACCGAACACCAGGAAAGTTTTGTAAATATCATGAAGTCTTAAATAGTTTCTGTAGTCGAATTCCCCAGGATTCCTGCTGTTGTATGCATCCGATAATTTACCAAGGATTGAAATTTTATCTCCGACGTTGAGCATTGGAGGCTGTGAATTTATTTTACTATATCTATCTTTTCTTATCGTGACCATTACATCTCCAGATACTTCTACAGAATCATATCTTGTTACTATTGTCTTACTATCTAAAACGAATCTAATCTTGCTGCTGTCATAATCAGGGAGTTCACTGATTATACCGATGAGTTCATAATTTGATTTCCTTTCCGTATTAGGAATCTTTGAAATGTTATTTTCATCGAGTGTAAAGAAATCAAGGTTTGCTTTGAAAATACCGAACGAAATTACCAGGCAGGAAATAATTATGAATTTGATAATTTCAATTTTATATTTGTAGATGAGAAACGTACTGAGTGTTATTAAAAGAACATTTGCCGATATCAAATAAATAATATCTATTTCGTATTCAGTACCAATTAAAATGCCTGCGATGAAAAGTAGAACAAATTTGAAAGCTGGAATATTTTTTAATTGGTTCATTTTTTATTTATTTCTTAATTTCTTTTCTATAGCAAATATAATAGTATTTATTTTGAAATGTCGAGCAGAAAAAATCATCATTATAACAAAATTATTTTGAGGATGGGTTTAAGAAACTTAGAAAAGTGGTAAAAAATGAGGATTTTAATAATATCTAACATTTTATTATCATAAAAATGACGTTTAGCAGAAATTTTGGGCATTATAATAAAAATAGAATTATTATCGTTCATAACAATTCAAAATACATTAAAAACAGCGTTCTTTTCATATTATTGAAAGATTACTTAAATATTATTATAATAAAAAAGCCCCTCCGAATTTCTCCGAAGGGGCTCTATTTAATCTCTTTACTCTGTAATTATTTCACTAACATCATTTTCATTTTCTTCTCGTAATCACCCGCTTCAATCCTGAATACATAGAAACCACTCGTGTAATCGTGTGCATACCAGATTGCTTCAAACCTTCCTGCATTCTTTTGCTCGTCAACCAGTTTGGCAATTACCCTGCCTAATATATCATAGACATACAACTTCACGTGGGTTGCTTCTGGTATATCGAACCTTATCGTCGTTGAGGGATTGAATGGATTCGGATAGTTCTGGTACAATTCGTATTCCTCTGGTAAAGGTTCATTACCAGCTATACCCGTAATCGTTCCTGAATTAGCTGCTGCACTGAATGGACTTAGATTTCTGAAGCAATAATTATCATACGCTTTAAGCCAATAATAATAATTATGTCCGACTTGAACAGTATTGTCAGTGTATGTCGTATCAGGATAGTATACACTATCGATTAAATCTGCTGAGTCTGGATTAATTGCTTCCCTTCTGTAAATATAGTAACCTCCTATATCTGCTTCCGGATTCTGATTCCAGATGAGATGTGCTACACCATTTCCGCCTGTTGCTACCAGATTTTGAGGTGCGCTAGGTGCTGTCGTATCCGCCCAATATGGAGCAAAAGCATAAGTTGGTGCAGGTGTTGCTGATTTCCCTACATAGTACAAGAAATCCGGCTGTCCGTAATGATAATTACTCAACGTCGATGTCGGGAAAGTGTTTTGTGTACAATTATTTGCATACTTCATATCATGGTAGGTCAAATGCTGTCCTATTTGTGAACTATTACCATAAAAATACATATCTCCTGACCCATTGAAAAGTTCCAATACACAGGTTCTGCCTTGTTGTAGTGTGAAAGGTGTGGGTAATGGTAAATAATGATATAGTGTATCTCCTGTTGCAGGTACCTGAGCTTGCATTATTATCGCCTGCGTGTTGAAATCAAATAGCGTAACATATCTTTGTGTACCATTTGGAGTCCTATTCCCGAAATGAGTAACAAATATATTTTGGTTCGGTGTGAATCTGAATCCTCTCTGGCAGTTACTGACTGTGTTTCTCGAATACACCATCGCACTATCAGTTGAAGAATGAGGTCCATCAAATATAGATAACGAACTCATAGCAGTTGCTGAAGGATTACCATAATACATAAATACTAAAACAGAATCATTTGCGGGGAGATTCATTTTTACCCAGATCTGTGTACTATCAGTGTTTATATATCCTCCAATGTAATAGCCAAGATAAGTTGTCCCTCCACAAGTAGTAACAAATCTGATGTCTTTTCCATCAGCTGCCATATGTCCCATTGAAATTGGCTGTTGTGTATTTACTTTTAACGGGACCTGAAAATCTGTTTGGGCACTTCCGGTATTATAGACCATGAAAGGACGTTCATACTTAAATGGATTCTGTGCATTCACATTGAATGAAAATAACATAAAACAAAAAAGTAATATTGAAAATATTAGGATATTACTTTTTTG
>JADHVP010000131.1 GCA_016783945.1 Ignavibacteria bacterium | reverse complement strand
TAACGTTGCTACACACTCGGATGGTTACCTGCTCCACGGTATAGGAGGATGGCAGAATTGCCTGTTTTCAAAGTGTACTATACTTGCAATTCCTTCATTTAGAGATCGTATTCCAGTAGTAGTTAAAGAGGTTACGACTTTTTGTGGTCCGGGAGAACTAATTGATGTGATAATAACCGAGAGGGGAATTGCTATAAACCCTAAAAGAAAAGACTTATTAAGGGCTGTTAAGAATTCTGATTTACCTATCAAACCTATTGGAGATATTTATAAAGAAGTTAAAGAAATCTGTGGTGAGCCAGTTATACCCAAAGTAAACAAAAACAAAGTTATTGCAATTATCAAATGGGTCGATGGGACTATTTTAGATAGTGTTTATCAGGTTGTGGAAAAATGAATATGGAATCGTACTGTTTAACTGTTATGTTATATCAATCCAGTCCCGACGAGTCGGAACGGGATTGACGGAATTCAAGGTTCTTATCAGGAATCTACAACAACCACTTCTTGAAAAGTTTTTAATCAATCATTTTTCCAATCCTACCCCATCTTATCGATTCTAACAGGTCGATGAGATGTGAGAACGGGATATCGGAGTTCCACGACCAGTATAACATAAATGCCTGTCCAACAACATTCTCCACTGGCATGAAGCCCCAAAACCTGCTGTCAAGAGAATTGGTTCTGTTATCACCCATCATAAACAGGTAATCTCTTTCTACAGTATATTCGCCATTTACTAATTCTTTATCATTAACAAGAACTATCCCATTTGGTGACATTCTAATAGTATGCCCTTCACGTTCTACGAACATTTTCCAACCTTCGAAGTTAAAGGAGTCTATCTTAATTTTATTACCTATTTTCGGAACGGCTAATGGTCCATAGTTATCCTCATTCCATCCCGAACCTTTAGGAAAGATTCGGGGTTCAACTAAATTTTCAGGTTTAGGAGTTCCAATAAATTTTGACTCTGGTGGATTTGGAAATATTTTACCATTATTGTAAAGAACTCTATTAATTATCTGTATGGTATCCCCAGGAAGACCAACACATCTCTTTATGTAATTTAATACTTCGGGTGACATGAATTCATCCCTGTTTCCGGGGAAATCGAAAACTATTACGTCACCTAATTTCGGATCCTTAAATCCGGGTAATTGGACATAGGGGAGTCTAACATCTGTAAATGGAATATTTCTTGGAGTCGTTGCTCCATATGTAAATTTTGTTACGAGGAGAAAATCACCCACTAATAATGTGTTCTCCATCGATCCCGTAGGAATCCTGTATGCTTCGAACAGAAAGACTTTTATGATGAATGCAACAATGGCTGCCCATAAAAGAGCATCAAAATATTCACGGGGTTTTGATTTTTTTATTTTCTTACTATCTTTTTTCCCTTTTGTATTTACTGGTGCTTTCTTTTTCAACAATGGTATTGTATTTAATTTTTTAATATTCTATTTATCTATCGAAAGTACTGCTAAAAATGCTTCCTGCGGTATTTCAACAGAACCTACTTGTTTCATACGTTTCTTACCCTCTTTTTGTTTTTCCAGGAGTTTTCTTTTCCTTGTAATATCACCTCCATAGCATTTTGCAAGAACATTTTTCCTGGTTGCTGTTATTGTTTCCCTTGATATAATTTTTGTTCCTATAGATGCCTGTATAACAACTTCGAACATTTGTTTCGGAATAAGAGTTCGTAATTTGTGACATAATTTTTTACCCCAATGATATGCTTTTTCCCTGTGAACTATTGTTGATAAAGCGTCTACAGGTTCTCCATTCAATAGAATGTCAAGCTTCACAAGGTCAGATTGGCGATAGTCCTTGAGTTCGTAATCGAATGATGCATAACCCCGTGTTGTTGATTTGAGCTTATCATAGAAATCAAAAATAATCTCCGCTAATGGAAACTCGATATGAAGGTCGACTCTCTTGGCATCTATATAGTCTGTTGTTTTATAAATTCCTCTTCTTTCTTTAGCTAATTTCATAATGTTCCCGATGTATTCGGTCGGGGCAATAATCTGAGCGGAAATAAACGGCTCCTCAATGTAATTTAGAATGTTTGTATCCGGCATCAATGCGGGATTATCGACAATAACAACTTCTCCGCTTTTTTTGTATGCTTTATACTCAACGTTCGGAACTGTTGTTACAATCGAGAGGTCATACTCCCTTTCCAGTCTCTCCTGGAATATCTCGAGGTGAAGCATGCCGAGAAATCCACACCTGAATCCAAATCCCAGTGCAATCGAGCTTTCAGGCTCGAACGTAAATGACGAGTCATTTAATTTTAGTTTTGCTAATGATTCTCTGAGGGCAACAAATTCTTCACTATGAGAAGGGAATATTCCACTGAAGACCATTGGCTTAACATCCATATACCCGGGTAAAGGTTCCGGGGCGGGATTTTCTGCATTAATTATAGTATCGCCTACTTTTGAATCGTCAACGTCTTTCACACCGGCAATCAGGTAACCAACGTCGCCCGATTTCAATACCCCGGTTCTGTGGCGGTGCATTTTCAATATCCCGACTTCTTCGGCTTCGAATCTTTTATTGTTTGAAAAGAACTCAATCTTATCACCTTCTTTAAGGCTGCCTCCGAATATCCTGACATAAACAATAACTCCCCTGTAATTATCATATACAGAATCAAAGATCAAAGCCTTCAATGGTTTATCGTAGTCGATCTTTGGAGGGGGTATTCTTTCTACTATTGCCTTCAGAACTTCATCCGTGCCTATGTTGTTTTTTGCACTCGTAAATATTGTGTTGTTTTTGTCTCCGCCGAGTAAATCCTTAAGCTGCTTCTTGACATCCTCCACCATTGCATTTTGAAGGTCAATCTTATTTATGACGGGAATTATTTCGAGCCCGTTCTCGATAGCAAGGTAAAGGTTGCTTATAGTCTGGGCTTCAATTCCCTGTGCAGCATCGATAACGAGTAAAGCACCTTCACATGCAGCCAGCGACCTCGAAACTTCATACGAAAAATCAACATGACCCGGTGTATCGATTAAATTAAGTATATATTCTTCACCATCCTTATTGTACTTCATCTGGATTGCGTGAAGCTTAATTGTTATTCCTCGTTCCTGTTCAAGAGCCATATCATCGAGTACCTGCTTTAGCATATTCCTGGAAGCGATAGTTTCAGTTGTTTCGAGGAGTCTATCGGCGAGAGTCGATTTTCCGTGGTCTATATGAGCAATAATACAAAAATTTCTTATATTGGGATTCTGCAACTTATGTAAGCGAAATTATAAAAACAAAAAGTGGGTCTAACTTAAGATTCCGTAAATTTAGAATCAACTTACTTTAGAACCCACTTTTTAAAAATCAAGAATGATTCGAATATTATTAAATCTCTCCGGTAATATTAACTGCTCTTTCTCGAGACTCTTATTTCCTGTATTTCTTTCCGCATATCAGCACATAACTTCCTGATATTATTTAATTCTTTCCGTAATCTTGTACCTGCAGCATTTTGTCCTTTTGCGAAGAATTTTTCTCTGTCAACCTTCATTCCATCGAGTAAAGCTTGTAATTGTTCGAATTTGTCCATATTATTTTCCCCTTATTTTTAAATTATGGAAAAATTTAAAACAGATTAACAAGAAGCGTATTATATAGATTTTTAAATCTGCTTTAATTGTTCAAATTTAAGCATTTTTGTTTTTAGAAACAATCAAATTTGGAAGATTAATTTAATGGATAAAAAATTAGAATCTGAGAATTAATATTCATATAATTTATTATTTTATAATAACGCTAAATTCTCTTTCCTTATTAGTATGTTTTTGACTAAAAAAATCTCTAAAAGCTTTTTCATTTGGGAATTCAATAATTAATTTTTTCTTTAGATCAATTTCTTTAGAACGATAATGTTCAAAATATCCACGATATGATATTTCTTCTTTCAGAAATTCTTTAGGGAAACCAGGTCTAGTTGGTATTTTTTTGCTAAGATATTCTATTAATTCTCTTGCAGATTCAATTACATCAAATCTGTAAACATCATCTAATAATTCATTCATAAAACGTATTTGAACTGATCTGTTCTCTTCAAATTCATTACTCTTCAAATGTATTAGTTCATCTCTATATTTCAACAATTTTGTAAAATCATTCCAGAATTTTAAATTGTTAGCATTAAACCCATAATTATATACTTTAGGAAGAATTTTCTTGATTTTATCTTTTAATGATATATTTCTTTCAATAAATTTTTTTGATTCAAGTTTTAATTTGCTTTCAGATTTCTTAATTCGTAAGATCGCATTAGGTATTAGGCTATTAACTAAACATTCTACTGCTGTATGACCAAAAATTATAGAAGTAAACACTGCTTCCAAATAATCATATATTAATGGTTCATATTTCGGATCTAATTCATAGTATTCGGTTTTTTCCTTCTTCAATTTAAAGATTTTCTCATTTAGTAATTCCTTGGCACGTTTATAATTTATATCAGATATATTTAAAAAAATTGCTGTATAATTAGGTAATGGGAACATAAAATCTTTTTCACCTTTTGAAACATCATTAATTAATTTGTATAATGACATCCCAATCTGTTTGTATTTCTCTTTGTCTTTTAGAATTATCTCTCTTCTCTGATCAAATTCAATTTTTTCCATATTTTTGTATTTTTCTAATAATAATACAGAAAATAGTAATTTTAGATTAAATACTCCTGCTAGTATTTAGTAACCCAAAAAGCCAATCCCCACTACAATTTTTCAAGATGGCAATTCTTTGAAAGGAGATGTAATTCGAGGTTACCTTTGAATTCTAATCCTATTTTGTCATTTTTCAGGCGTAGAGCCGTCATGCAGACGTGCAGAGCTGTCATGCAAGCGTGCAGAGCCGTCATGCAAGCGTGCAGAGTCGTCATGCAAGCGTGCAGAACCGTCATGCAGACGTGCAAGAACCGTCATGCATGCGTGCAGAGCCGTCATGCATGTGTGCAGAACCGTCATGCAAGCGTGCAGAACCGTCATGCAAGCGTGCAGAACCGTCATGCAAGCGTGACGAGCCTCTCGTCAAATGTGAAAAACCTGAATTTATGTTGTTTTTGAGCATTTTTCTCAAAACTTAATACCTATAATCTAAGTTTACACAAATATAATGATATTAAAATAAAGAAGTCAAACAGAAATTTTAAGGATTATCATTTAATTAATCGCTATATCAAACTTGAAATGATTTCTGTAACTTATATATATATAGAAATACTTATAGAAGTTTGTGAAAGTATTGATTATAATAAGAAAACAGGAGAGAAAAAAATTAAGTAAATATATATAGGCAAGAAAAAAGGCAGATTAAGTAAATAATCTGCCTTCTGTGTATCTTACTTTACGTATTTGTACTTTTATTCTTATTATTGGAGAAACTCACTTTTTGCAAGTATAAGCGATTTAACACCTGTTTCATCTGCGTCTGTGCTTACTAATTCTAAATCATCATTTATATCCCAATATTGTACACCGGATTCACCTGTATCGACGCTGATAATCTCTAAATTGTTGTCTATTTCCCAATTTTGAACGTCTGATTGTACAAACTGAACCTCCGCTTGAACAACTTCCGGGGAATTTAATTCATACGATTCTGAGGTATTATTTTCATTATTTATATTGTACATTTCATTGCTACTACTTGATTGTGGCGAGTTATTTGACGCAGATGAAACTAACGCTAACACTGCACCCATTGCTAAAGCACCGAGGAAAAACATTAAAAAATTTTGTTTCATATCGTAAGATTTTTTTGATTTTTAAAAAGTGATCTAATTATCTTGCATAAATGGCTTAAAAAACCTAAGCAATCTATATATTTAAACCCAAATTATTATGATAAAACGAGTTTAATGGATTGGCAACCAAAGTATATAGGTTATAGTTCCCGAAAGTTCAAAAATTTATTATAAAAATTTTTCCAAGTACTAAACCTCCTATCCCCCTTCTCTTAACAAGAGAAGGGGGATAAGGGGTTGAGTTCAAATATACAGACTATATAAGTAGAACGGATCTCGCCTGGAAATAATCCGTACCACCGTTTTAATTACACGTAATAACTATTGAAAGTTTTAATCCAATTTTATATCTTACATACAGACACATATCCATATAT
>JADHVP010000130.1 GCA_016783945.1 Ignavibacteria bacterium | reverse complement strand
AAACTAGAATATCAGTGTTACCTTTAGGAAAAGGGAAGATATTAATTTCTATAGCTGGTCTTAATAAAAGAAAATTAACAACCTTAAAGTTAGCTCCAACACCTAAATTGAAAGCAACGTTATGATAATAATCTACGAAACCAGTTTCTTTTCTGTTTATGAATGTGTTTCGTGCGTTTACACCGGTGAAAATTTCTATATCATTTTGTGCATAGCTTGATGTACAGGACAAAAGTATGATTATAAATATGATTCGAGATTTCATTTTCTTTTTAAAAGTTTTGTTTTGCACTATCTTTAAAAAGTCTTAAGGCAATTGGACACCAAGATTCAGACCAAACACATAATCTAAAAAGTCATATAAATTCCCATCTATAGGAGTTCGAAAATATATTCCGGGTCTGAAAGAACCGATTCCGACACTTCCTGCCATACTAAATTGGTGAGTAGCTCTTTCGTTAAAATCCAGATTAGGTGAATCAAGCAAAAACCGACCACTAATACCAGTTAGGAAAGAAACTATTTTGTATTTATATAAAATTTGTCCTGCATAATCTAAACGCAGCTCCGTATCACCACCACTTCTTGAGGTGTTTATCCACAGAGTTGGTCCTAATCTTAATCGAAAAGAAACAAATTGATTGTATTTATGAAGATAGTTTCCTTTAGCTGATAATGATACCAAATCAGGGGCGAATGCTTCAAAGCGATCGTAGTCTGAAAATGCTCCAAACGATGTAGCGTGGTATTTATCATAAGAAGTCAAAGGTAAGCGTAAACCAAACTCACCAAATACAGGGGATTCATGTCCATAAACTTCAACACCGAGATATGGATTTCCAAATACAGTTTCAGAAATTTCTGTATCCCAATAAAACCAATTATAGTAACTGTAGTTACAATGTGCAAAAGGTAGTTCACCAATTAAAATGATATTTTCATTTACCGCATGTCTGCCTGAAAGAAATATGACAGATGAAAAAAACGAATAACTATCATATCCCGTAAATTCGGGTTTTAAGAATTCGATAGCGATAAAGTTGTTTTTGTCTTGATCAAGCCAGATAGATTGAGCAGATAACGGTGATGTGATTTGTAAAGTAATAAGGATAATAATCGAAACCAGCACAGAATAAAATGATGGGCATTTCATTATATTTCTCCTTTTATATTACGAAACGTCTTTAAAGTTTAATGCTGGTATAAAGTAGAATCTATCCTTCTGTTTTAGTTGACTAAAAAGAGTTAAAATATTGGTTCTGAATAAAAAAGTTCCTGCCTGACTTTATTAGCATCCAAATATTCTCAGAATACATATTTGAAACAATTCAAAATAAAATACATTTAGGAAAATCATTCTTATATAAATAAGTGAATTTGCCGATTTGTGAAAGGATTTTTGTAAGATAAAACCTACAATATTCTTTTGTTTTACCCTACTATTATTTCATATATACTCCTACATACTTTTCGGGTTAAATTTTTTAATTTATTACAAAATTTTATACACTAATATAAAGAAAAACATCACAATTAAATAAATTAATTAATGACCTCAATGAGTAAACAATTAAAATTATTACTGTCCTTTATTCTTTCAGGATTTATACTGTTAAGTTTTCTAAATGAGAATAGTAATTGCCAGAGTGTGAATAGTACCCAAACTCCTCTTATTCTTAAAGCAAATGATGGTTCAATAGTTACAATATACCGCGATGATTTCGGAGTTCCTCACATTGTTGGTAACACTGAAAGCGGGATGTTTTATGGGCAGGGTTTTGCAGCGGCACAGGACAGGCTGTTTCAAATGGAAATAAACAGGAGGTTTGCAGAGGGTAAGGTTTCGGATATTGCAGGAGAAGAGTATCTTCTTTTAGACCAACAGGTCAGGAGAGAGTTTTATACCGAAGCAGAGCGTATTGCTCTTTTCAATGCTTTGCAGCCTTCTTATCAAGAAATGATAATCGCTTACACTGCAGGAGTCAACGCTTATAGGGATTCTATGTTTGTTAATCCTGCTGCTTACAAGCCGTTCGAATTTCTCAATTTTGATATGGTAGAATGGAAAACGACTAATACAATTGCTATAATCCAAAGTTACATAAGGGGATTTGGAAAATTCGGTGGGGATGAACTAACACGATTATTAGAGTTGCAAGTAAATGGTGAGATGAGGTTTAATATAAAACGTCCAATAAATGATAGGGATGCTCCAACGACAATCCCCGAGCAATCTATTTTATATTACGAAACAGAAGATTATAAGTATTCAGGAATGCATGTAAGACATAGTGTAGTAGAGGAAATTAATTCAAAAAAGAATCGAGTTGTAGAACTTGAGAAGAGCCTTGGAATTCCTGAGAAGTTCGGTAGTTTTGCAGTGCTTTTTTCAGGGAGTCGATCCAGTAACGGGAATACGATGCTGCTTGGGTGTCCACAAATGGGCGAACCTGAGCAGAACTCTGCGAATGTTGTTCATGAGGTCGAACTACAATGTCCTGTTTTCCATGTAGGAGGTATGACTATTGCTGGCATGCCAATGGTGATTATTGGCAGGAACGAGTATCATGCATGGACAATGACAAGCGGTGCTTCGGATAATTGTGATCTGTATATTGATTCTACAATGAATACAGAATACTCTTCTTATTATCATAATGATGGGTGGTTAGAATTTGAAACCATCATAGATACTATATATGTATTAGGGATTCCGACTTTATATACACATTACAGAACAATTCACGGACCGGTACTGGGTGGTGACCTGTCGAACCATCAGGTTTTTTCTTTAAAAATGACTTTTTGGAAGAAAGAGCTTGATATGATAGAAGCTTTCTATGTTATATCGATTGCAGATAATTTGCAAACTTTTAAAGATGGTGTTTCTATGATTCCAGTTTCGTTTAATGTTTTTTATGCTGGTAAAGATCAGAATATTGGTTTTTGGCATGCTGGAATATACCAGAACAGAACAGATGGTGTTGACCCAAGACTCCCACATAAAGGTGACGGTTCTGAGGAATGGAATGGGTTTATACCTTTTATTGATCTACCAAATTCTGAAAATCCACCACAAGGGTATTTTGTAAACTGGAATAACAAACCTGTGTCGTGGTGGAATAATGGTGACAATATGGCGTGGATATATTCCTCTTATGTTTATAACAGGGTAAACAAAATATACAATTATGTATATTCGTTGAGTTCGTTTTCTTTTGATGACTTGATGAGCGTACCGTGTAAAATAAACTCACACGGTTCTTACCAACAAGTGATAGAACTATCTGCAGAAACATCAAATCAAAAAAATATAATTCCTCCAGGCCAAAGCGCATTTATCAATATGGAAGGTCATCCAAGTCCCCACACATTGGATCAATGGAATTTACATCTTAATTGGGAATTTAAGGATATGATATTCGAACAACTCACACCAGATATGGAAGCAGAAGAATGTCAGTTGACTGTTTTAAAATTTGAATTAAGACAGAATTATCCAAATCCATTTAATGCTGAAACAAATATAAGATTTAACTTACCAAGATCAACAAACGTGAAAATGACTATCTTTAATATAGTTGGGATGGAAGTGAAAACATTAATGAACGGATATTTACAGGAGGGTACTCATAATATTCATTGTAATTTATCAGATTTAAGTAGTGGTGTTTATTTTTACAAAATAGAAGCACCAGAATTTTCACAGGTTAAAAAAATGGTTCTTTTAAAATAAAATAGGAAAATATTTTATAAAATTAAATTTTAGAAAAATGGAAACAAATGATAAATTAAGAATCTTAGTCGCTGAAGATGACGCGGTTAACCAATTTATAATTGAAAAGATGTTTGATAAAAAAAACTATGATCTTGTAATTGTTAATGATGGTTCGGAAGTCTTTCAAGAAATTAAAAAAAATGATTTTGATGTTATCCTGATGGATGTTAATATGCCAAATATGGATGGTATAGAAGCGACGGAGAAAATCAGGAAGAAAGAAGAAAAAACAGGGAAGCATATTCCAATTATAGGAATTACGGCTTTTTCAGATGAAGATGAAAGAGATAATTATTTAGCTATTGGTATGGATGATTTTCTTCCAAAGCCATTTTTAGACAAGAATCTAAAAGAAGTCGTGAACAGGTGCCTTGCATAATGTGTATATGATTAACTTGACGTTTTTACTATTATTGATAATGACTTGCCAGGATGTCATATGGAGTGGAATGTCCTTATGAATATGATATGGTATTGTGATTTATAGTAAAGCACTTGTTCCTAAAAAAAAGACAATCTAAAAAAGATTGTCTTTTTTTTATATTTTTAAAAGAAATAAGTGAAAAAATATTATTCTTCTGGTTTTAGTATAATACCCTGGTTTTGAGGACCATTCATTTTGATAACAATTGGTTTCTCAAATTGAACGTGTTTGATATAAGTTAACTCTTCTATAGGTTTCTGTTTCATTATCCAATCCCAATCGATAAAAGCATTTTTATTTTTGCTTCCTATTGTAAAATATCCAATCATAAATGATGTGATGTTCTGGAAGAAATGCGAACCTTGTGAAGGTGTAACCTCAATGTCTTTAAATCCAGCTTCAAGAATTGCATGTGCACCACAGATTTGTTCCCACGTAACAGGAATACCTAACCATGGATCCAAAGAACCCCAGCGTCCAACCCCAATTAAAAGATAGGGTCGTTTTTGTTCAATTAATATTGAGTTTAAAGTACTGACTTCCTTTGCTACATCTCTGCTCTTGCTTCGGTCAAACACGTTTCTATCAACATAAACGATGTCATAAATATCATCGATTGTACCATTGCCAAGAACTTTGTTACTTTGTGAAAGCAGCTTTTCCTTCTTGAAATCCGAAAGATTCATTTCTTCCAATTCCTGGTAATGGACTAATGGTCTCATTTGTAAAATTGAAAATGATTTGGGTTCGCTCTCCGGTACGGATAGGTTTGCAGCAAACTCAATTTCAACGGGAATCCCCATGCCGCGTCTCCCTAATTCTAAAAATAATTCTGTAATTTGAGGTAAGGGAAAGGTTTTATTTTTTAAAATTGGAGAGAACGTTATTAACCTTGTACCATCTCTGAATATCCCATCATATATAGCGTGATTTTCTAATGAATATGTTGAACCTATGTTTTTTAAAACCCCGTCTTTTTCTGCGGTGTCTAAATTATAATTTTTAACTACGGTATCCTGTGTTTGATATCCATTCCTTGGTTTCTCATTTAAATCCAATGCATAAAATTCATTTTGATTATTTCGTAAAGTATATTCGATTGATGAAAATTGAGGAATGTGGTTTGGATATTTTGGTGAAAATTTAATAGACGAACCACCTTCGACAACCATCTTTCCTAAACCTAAAGCAACTGAGACAATGCCATCATCAGGTTTTTGAGGACTTACAGGATAGAAGTTGTATGATTTTGCAACTCCTGAAAAATCCGGGTAAAACCTGTTCTCTTTCTGTATGCCGCAGATTTTCTGTATAATAACGGACATCTTCTCTTCTTCTAAACGATATGATGTCATTTTAATATAGTCTTTTGCTCCTTTATAAAAGGTTGAAGCATATACTTTTTTAACAGCGGCTAATAGTTCTTTTAATCTGATCTTAGAATCCTTATCGTTGTTTGGAAGCATGTAGGTTGTGTAAACTCCTGCGAAAGGATGATATTGTGAATCTTCCAAAAGACTGGAGGATCTTACGGCTACGGGTACACGAATAAGGTCGATAAAATCTTCGAGTTGCTCGACTGCTTCCTCAGGAAAATATTTTGCTTTTATAAATTTTTTAGTTATTTCTAAATCGTCATTCGAGTTTAATGCGAAATTCCTTAGGTTATTCTCATCTAAGAATTCATCGAAGATATCTGTACCTAATGCTATTGCCGGGGGTACACTGATGTTAATTCCCGGAAAAATATTGCTAAGGTTGTAATTATTGATTAGAATGTTAACGAAGCCAAGTCCACGAGTTTTACCACCCAAAGACCCACCTCCGATTCTTGCGAAACTGTTTGATGGCTCAAACGTTGATTTTTTAAAATCTGTAATTTGTCCTCTCTGCCTGTTAATTCTATATTCCTGCAATGAAGAGATCAGATACTCTCTTAAAGCATTGATTGAAGGATAGTCTGACACTTTCCTCGGTCGGAGTTTATCTGCGAGATCAAATTCAGTTCTTGCTTTCAACCAGTTGGAAAAGTGGTTTCTTTCTCCATGGTAACGG
>JADHVP010000033.1 GCA_016783945.1 Ignavibacteria bacterium | reverse complement strand
TGAGACGTAACCATATTTAGTGCTTAGCATCGAGACCTGGAACGAATGCTTCATCGAAAAATTATTCGGATTGAAAATTCCAAGAATAAGGTTATTCGTACTTCTGTTTAATTCTGATTTATCTTTGTCTTCTATTCTTTTGTACTGACCGTAAGACAAACTTGTGATTAGAAAACTTACAACGAGTGTGAAAACAAATTTCTTTCGCATATCAAATTCTTTGTAATTTAGTTTTTCTGTTGATAGTATTTCTTAAAAAATATCAATTTTTTATTAAAACAACAATGTAAGATTTGTAATTCCCATTCAAATATTTGTGTGAGAAAAGAAGGTTTCGAATCAAGTAAAAATGTCAAATCTTATTATAATTTTAAAAATTAAGAATTGAAAATTCATTAAAAATTGGGAATTATCCCGAAGGAACTCCTTCAGAGGAAATTAGGTCTTTATTAAAAGTAATCCTTTGCGGACGCTGAATATTTTAGGTTTATTCTGTATTGTTTTATAAAATCTTTCCTATACAGTTTGAGTGGCATTTTAAGAAGTTAATTTTTATATTATATTTAAGTAGAAATTTTTTAAAATTAAATCGAGAGAAAATGAAGGAGAAAAAAACTACTTTAGTAGTGGTAATTATATTATCACTAATTTCATTTCTAAGCTATTCAACAGCTTCAGCTCAGGTATTCTTCGAGAACTTCGAGAGTTTCACGGTTGGCCAGCGACTGGCTTGTCAAGATTCTATAAACTGGACGACGTGGAGCATCGCTCCGTGCAACACGACGGAGGATCCGCTGATCTCCAATGCCCAGGCATTCAGCGGAACAAAGTCGGTGGTGATTGTCGAAGACAATGACCTGGTCAAGCCACTTGGCAATGAAACGACGGGCATTCATCTCATCACCTTCAAGTTTTTCGTCCCAACAGGCAAGGCGGGGTACTTCAACACGTTAGCGGACTTCAATCCTCCATATAGCTGGGCTATACAGGTATACTTTGACGTTGCAGCTACTGGGAACAATGGAAGACTCTTCGCAGGCTCGTCGACAGCAATACCGTTCGCCTATACCCACGGTTCCTGGCAGACAGTGAAGGTGGTGGCGAATCTGAACATCGATTCGGCAGCGTTCGTCATTAACGGGAACGTGATTCACACGTGGCGCTATACAGCTGGCACTTTCGGAGCCGGCTGCCCCAAAAAACTTGCTGCCAACAATTTCTTTGGAGCGACGGCATCGGATCAGATGTTTATGGATGACTACTATTACAATCCGAATAGTATTTGGCCGACGGGTATTAACCTTATCTCCGGTGAAGTTCCGGAGGATTACCAGTTGTCTCAGAATTACCCGAATCCTTTCAATCCTTTAACTAACATCAAGTTTTCAATTCCAACACAGGGACTTGTAACTCTGAAGGTATTCAACAGTCTGGGTAAAGAAGTTGCTACATTGGTAAATGAAGTTACTAATACAGGAACTTATGTTGTGGATTTTGATGCAGGTAATCTGGCAAGCGGCGTATACTTCTACAGATTGCAGTCTAATGACTTTAGCGAGACAAAGAGAATGATGTTAATCAAGTAGAATTTGTTATAAATATTATTAACAAAAGAGCGGGCTTTTTAGCCCGTTTTTATTTATTGCATACTATATTTTAGAATTGATTTATTAAAAGATAATTATAAATTGTATTTGTTACAAAATTTAAAAAGTTAAACTTAAGTTCTCTTAAATAATAAGTATAGCAATTTTATAGGGCGGCGACAAACCTGTAGCAGATAGGTACCCTTTGGATAGAACCCTATCCTTAATAAACTATTCCAAAGTAAAAAATTCTTTCCGATTATCGTCCCGCCCTATACTTATATATAGCCGAATCTTTTTTTAAGAATATGTAAAAAAATCTTTGATATTTATTCTGAATTTTGCGAATACCCTATTAAACCTTTGATAATCATTCTCAAAATTACGAATACCCCACTAAACCTTTAAACAAGCATTCCGAAAATTACAAATGCTCCTATAATCTTAAAATCACAATTTTTGAGTTAAGGAATTGAATATCAATATAAGATTGAATTCTTTTTAATAGAATGTACTTTTACAGGCTACTTTGTTGAATAATTCAGATGTTATGAAGCATACTCAAGCCTTCGTAACAAGTAGGATTTGGTGTATGATAATTTAGTAAAGAAACTTATCATTAATAAACATTTTTTTAATACCCTCTGTGTTATTAAATTGAGGAGGTTCTCTTTTCATCTTAAGATTTTTTCATACCTTGTTTTTTTTCATTCAAATTGATAAATAAATTAATAAAATTTAATCAAAGAGAATAAAGGAGAAATACATATGAGATTAAAAATTTTAATATCATTTATTTCATTTTTCTTAATAGGTCTTTTTCTTTTTGGATTCATTGATCTGAATGTCAATAGAGAGTATTCAAGTTCCGAACTATATATTCCTGTTCATGATTCAATAACAATATGCAGAAATGGATTGAACAAACCAATCTCAGACAACCAATCTACATTCGATACAATTAATATTTCAGGTCTACCAATCCCAAGCACGATTATGATGGTGGAGGTGACTCTTGATACAATAATTCACACATGGGATGCTGACCTGGAAATAATTTTGTGGAAAGGAAGCGTATTAGATACTCTTGTTAGAGATAGGGGTGGTAGCGGGCAGAATTTTATTGGAACAAATTTAACAGATACTGCGATTGTTTCCATTGCTAATGGTGTTGCCCCGTTTACGGGATATTACAGGGCGGAATATCCATTGAGTATATTTAATGGCATAGATCCAAGTGGTGACTGGATACTCGATATATACGACGATGCACCGGGAGACCAGGGTGTATTACAATCATGGTGTATTACAATTCATTACGAAGGACCTTCGGGTATTGTCAACCAAAGCTCTACCCCGAAAGAATATAGTTTATCACAGAACAATCCAAATCCATTCAATCCTATAACAAATATCAAGTTTGATATTCCTGAAGAAGGATTTGTTTCATTGAAAGTGTATGACGTTGTTGGTAAGGAGGTAGCAACTCTGGTTAACGAGGTTAAACCAGCGGGAAGCTATATAGTGAAGTTCGACGGTAGCAATCTTTCAAATGGTGTTTACTATTACAAAATGCAAACGGGTGATTTTTTTGAAGTCAGGAAAATGGTGTTGATAAAATGATTTATTATCTATCTATGTTGTGTGGTACTCCTTTTTTTGATAGATTATTGTTTAAAGAGTTTTGTATAGTCAAAAACTTACTTCTGAATTTGTGAGAAAGGTTTAAATTAATTATTCATTTGATTAATACAATAGGATTTCATATTTTATAATTGGAAAAATACTTTTCAGAGAATTATTAGAAAGGAGACAACAAGGAATACAAGTTTTTTAAGTTTCTCAAATGATTTTTAGTAAGATTCTTCTTTCTAAAAGTTCTAAATTTATCTTTAATATTTTTTTCTAAACAAAACATGGAGAATAAAATGAACAAGTTATTCAAAATTTTCACATTTGTTTTTGCTCTGTCATTTATTATTGGAATGAATGTAAATGCACAGGATGCAATTTCTCTTAATCCAAATTCACTTCCTATTCATTCAAATAATGATTTTGGAGTAAATTGCTCCGGCGGTCACATTCATGACGACGGAGTAGCTGAAAACGGATATGGGTGGAATCCATCTGCTGGAAACCCAAGTGGTTTTGCCACGAAATTCGTCCCCACTACTTATCCGTATAAATTCACAAAGTTTTGTGTTGCCTGGACAAGAGTTGCGTCAGGTCCAGCAAATCATACTTTTACAATTTATCAATGGCAAAGTGTAGGTGGTCTCCCGGGTCCGGTAATGGATTCAATAGTTGTTACCGCTGTAGGTGTGCCTGTTTGGACTACAGTTACTATATTTGATTTCGATCTGCCATCTACTTGGGCACAAGTAACTTCGGGTGACGTTTACATAGGCGTAATGTGGAATCCAGTAACAGTATCCGGCATATATGTCGGCGCTGACCAAAGTACAACCACGCCGCTTTGGCCAGGATATGCAAAAACAGCTACTGCTGCCTGGACTCCGATACAAACATACTTTTCTGGTTACAGGGCTTTATTAACGAGAGCAGAAGGCGGTCCTGCGACTTCGTATGCACATGATTATGCAGCGGGTCCGTTCCTTAGTCTGCCAACTCAGTTTATTAAGGATTCAACATACACAATCAAATCTCAAATCTCCAATTTGGGTACATCGAATGAAACCAACGTACCTGTTGCTTTCTTCGTTGCAGGTTCTCAACAAAGTAGCGTGAACCTTAGCCTAACTGCCGGTCAAACGGATTCAGTAAGTTATTCATGGACACCAACCTCTGCAGGAAGTAAAGAACTCAAAGTTATTTCCAGGTTATCAACCGATGAGAATAAAGCTAATGATACCGTTAAAACCACTGTTACTGTATTGAATGCTCCTATAGTTGATATCTTCTGCGATCCTTTTACTACTACAGCAAACTGGGTTATTACAAACGATGGTGGTACTTGTGTATGGATGCAACGCTCAACACCATATCCAAATACATATACACTACCTACTACCTCTGTAAGTCCTGTGCTCTCTGCTGATGCTGATGCCTGTGGTTCAAGTACTACAACTTTAACAACAGCTACCTCAATCACCATTAATTGTTCTGCATATGAAAACATAAAACTTCACTTTGATAATGACTGGAATGCAATCGATGCTGCCGATTTTGCTAAAGTAGATTACAGTACAAATGGTGGTACAACGTGGACAAATCTTATTAACTGGCAAGGACCTACCGATGTAAGAAACACACACGAAGTCCATGCAATGCCAAACGCAACCCAAATGGCGAACGTGAAAGTAAGATTTGTATCGATACAGCCTGGATATGATTGGTGGTGGGCAATCGATAATGTATGCTTAAGAGGTTCACCCGCAACCGGAATTACACAAACCGGAAGCAATGTACCGACTGAATATGCATTATTGCAAAACTATCCAAATCCATTCAACCCGACAACTAATATCAAGTTTGATATTCCTGAACAAGGATTCGTATCATTGAAGGTTTATGACGTTGTTGGTAAAGAAGTAGCAACCTTGGTTAACGAAGTTAAATCAGCAGGAAGTTATGCGGTTGACTTTAACGGATCAAATCTTTCAAGTGGTGTATACTTCTATAGATTAGAAGTTGGTAGTTTCACTGCCGTAAAGAGAATGATTCTCTTGAAATAATATTTTCACATAAATATTTTATTAAACCCGGTTGAGAAATCTTCCGGGTTTTTTTATTTTCTAATCGGTTCTTTTTATATATAGAGTTTTATATATAATTTTCAATTTACAATTTTTAATTTACAATCAATTTTTTCCGTAGGAATCCCTTCGGGACAATATTCAATTTTTAATACAAATAACCGATAACTAATACGGTGTTTAATAAATTAAAATAAAATTGTAAAATTGGTATTTGAAAATTCATTAAAAATTGTCCCTTAGGGACTCCTTTGGAGTAAATTATTCCGAAGGGATATCTTCGAAGAAAATTGAAAATTGTAAAAGGTATTAATTATATAAATTATTTTGATATTTTTATGAACACTTTATATTTACTAAATTATCTATTTAATATTATATTATGTCAAAACTTACATTAGATAAACTAATCTCGGAAAATCAAATCAAAGGGAAAAAAGTATTAGTAAGAGTAGATTTCAATGTACCGTTAGATGATGAAGGGAACATCTCTGATCCCAAAAGGATTGTTGAATCTATTCCAACAATAAAAGCATTAACTTCTGCAGGGGGTAAATGCATTTTAATGAGTCATATGGGTCGACCAAAAGGTAAGAAGAATCCTAAGTATTCATTATCTGTTGTAGCAAAATCTTTATCCAATAATCTCAATACTCGTGTGTTGTTTTCTGATGACTGCCTTAGCGATGATAATATATCTATAATAAATGAAATGAAGGAAGGAGATATCCTTTTACTTGAAAATTTACGGTTCTACAAAGGTGAAGAGAAAAACGATCCTGAATTTTCAAAGAAACTCTCACGCTATGGTGATATTTTTATTAACGATGCATTCGGTACTGCCCACAGAGCACACGCATCAACCGAGGGAATTACACACTTCATTAATACTTGCGCAGCAGGTTATCTTATTGAAAAAGAACTGAAGTATTTGTCTTCCGCAATAGAAAATCCCAGTCGTCCTCTTTGTGCAATTTTAGGAGGGTCTAAAATATCGGGGAAGATCGACGTACTTGAAAACCTGTTGAACATTGCTGATAAGATTCTAATAGGCGGGGGAATGATGTTTACTTTCTATAAAGCTCTTGGATTTAATATTGGAAAGTCAATATTGGAAGAAGATAAAATTGCACTGGCTAAAGAAGTTTATGAAAAAGCAAAATCTTTGGATAAAGAATTCATGTTACCGGTAGATGTTGTTTATGCTGATAAATTCGAAAATGATGCAAAAATTAAAATACTACCTTTCGATAAAGTTACAGAAGAGTACAATGATTGGATTGGAATGGATATTGGTCCTGAAACGATAAAAATTTTTACTGATGAAATTTTAAAATCAAAAACTATTGTCTGGAATGGTCCGATGGGTGTATTTGAAAAGAGTAATTTTGCCAGGGGTACATTCGAGATTGCCAAAGCGTTAGCTGATGCGACTGCAAACGGTTCTGTAACAATAGTTGGTGGTGGTGATTCAGCAAGTGCTATTTCTTCTGCAGAACTTGACGATAAAGTAACTCATGTATCGACAGGTGGGGGAGCTTCACTTGAGTTTTTGGAGGGGAAAAAACTCCCAGGAATTGAATCATTAAGCGAGGTATAGAATTTAAGACTTTGAAGGAAATAAAGCTTTTAGAATCTTGAAGGTCTTTACTTGTCTACAATAGCAGCCATAAACTCACCTTCACAGGCAATCTCACCTCCAATTTGATTTTTGTAAGCCTTTCCGGCTAATTTACAGATATTTCTTTTAAACGATACAAGTTTCATTTCAAGTACTAATTGATCTCCGGGAGTTATGGGTTTTCGAAATTTAGCTTTCTCTATCGAGGCAAAATAAGCTAATTTATTTTCCGGATTTTCTATTGTGTTTAAAAGAAGAATGCAGCCACATTGAACCATTGCTTCAACGATTAGAACACCGGGCATGATTTTTCTAGTAGGGAAATGTCCCTGGAAGAATGGCTCATTATAAGTAACGTTTTTTATTCCGATAATTTTCTCATTAATATCCATATCAATAATTCTATCCACTAATAGAAAAGGAAACCTGTGAGGCATAATATTTAAAATTGCTTCTATATCAAAAACAACATTACCTGTTTTCATCACTTGAAATTTCTTCTCTATTTTTTTCTGTAAATAAAGCTTTCGAAGCATTTTAGTAAACTCGACGTTTGCTTTGTGCCCCGGACGAGCAGCAAGTATTTGTCCTTTTAGTGGTGCACCAATTAAAGCAAGATCACCCATTAGGTCAATAACTTTATGCCTTGCGGGTTCGTTTTTAAATCTTAACTTCTTTTCATTTAATATTTTACTTGATCCCAATATAACACTGTCTTCTATTCCAACTCTTTTTTTAAACTTATCAAATTCATCTTTTGTAAAATCTCTGTCAACAATTACTATTGCATTGTCAATATCACCACCCTTGATTAAATCCTGTGATTTAAGTAATTCAATTTCTTCAAGAAAGCAAAACGTTCTTGCAGGAGCGAACTCTTTTGAAAATTCTTCGTGAAGGCTGAAAAGACCGGTGTGCTGAACACCTAATGCAGGATTGTTATAGTCTATCATTAATGAGATTCGAAACTCATCTTTTAATGGTAAAGCAACAATATCGATGTTATCCTCATCATTATGGTAATGAACTGTATCTTCTATGACAAGATAGTCTCGCATTTCATCTTGCTCGACTATTCCGGCATTTAGTAGAGTTGCGACATAATCCTTTGCGCTTCCATCCATTATCGGGGTTTCATTAGTATCAAGCTCTACAATCAAGTTATCAATTTCACACCCCACTATGCTTGCAAGCACGTGTTCAACGGTCATTACCTCAGCACCATCTTTAGCAATAGTTGTACCCCTGGATATATCAATCACATGGTCAATGTCTGCAGGAATTTCAGGTGAATTGTCTAAATCAATTCTTTTGAACTTAATACCATAATTTTCTGGAGCGGGCTTAAATGTCATATTAGATTTATTTCCTGAATGCAGTCCTACACCTGATAGAGTCACGCTTTGTTTGATAGTCCTTTGCTTTTCTAACATTTATAATTTTTATATTTTATAGGAATTAACTTCGGTCTTTTTCTTTTCCCCCATGAGCTCCGACTACGTAAGAGATTATTCGGAACGGGATAGTTTGTTAATCTGATCTTTTAATTTTTCTATTTGCTTAATTAAAACCTGTTCTTTGAGGTCCTCTTTGTGAGGTTTACTCCTATATCCTGAATACATGCCGGATTTCGTAATTGATTTACTAACCCCAACGGATGCTCCAATTATTACATCATCACAAATAGTAATGTGTCCCACAAGTCCGGATTGTCCTCCTATCATACACCTTTTACCAATCTTAGTTGAGCCCGCTATACCAACCTGGGCAGCGATTGCGGTATTCTCTCCGATGTAGACATTATGAGCAACTTGAATTTGATTATCGAGTTTCACACCTTTACATATCTTTGTTTCACCAATTGTTGCCCTATCAATCGAGCAGTTGCTTCCTATCTCAACGTTATCTTCGATTACGACAATACCTATTTGCGGAATTTTTTTATAACTACCGTCTTTCTGTCTTGCATTTCCAAAACCATCGCAGCCAACTACACTTCCCGAATGGATAGTTACATTATCACCGATTATACAATTATCATATACAACTACGTTCGGAAAAAAAGTACAGTTTTTACCAATACATATTTTATTGCTTAAAGTACAGTTAGAATGAATCTTTGTGCTATCTCCTATGAAGCAACCATCTCCGATTTTTACAAAATCACCTATATAAATATTTTCACCTAGTTCAGGATTTTCCCCAATGATACAATTTTCGGAAATCCCTATCACATCATCTGTTTTACTATTATAAAAAAGCTCGAGCAGTTTTAAAAAAGACAGGTATGAATCCTCGACTCTTATTATGGTGATGTCGTTACGGGGATTCTTAATTACGAAGTCATTTGATATTATTAAAGCGCCTGCGTTGGTTGTAATATAGAATTTATTATACCGGGGATTCGATATGAAAGAAATCTCATTTCTGCCGGCAGTTTCAATCTTACCAACGTTTGAAATTTCCAGGTCAGGATTACCTTCAAGTTTCCCGTTTAGAAGGTTAGCAATATCTATCGCTTTCATAATAGAAGTTGTATTTGCTTATTCGAAAATATTGATCAGGAAATAACTCTTAAAGAAAAGATTTATTTACCTTCAATAATTTTCATAACCTTTGCAGTTAAATCGTACCTTTCATTGACATACAACAGGAGTATTTCACTGCTTCTGTCAAATACGTAATCGAAATCTTCCTCTTCGGCAACTGTTTGGATAGCTAAGAATATTCTATCTTGCACGGGTTTCATAAATTCTTTTTGCTTTTGGAAATATTCTCCGTTTTCCCCGAACTTACCAACTTTAAAATTTGAAATGAACGTTTCAAGGTCAGCAATTTCTTGTTCTTTCTGCTGTTTCAATTGTTCCGTGAGAATTAGCTTCTTTTTATCATAATCTTCTTTAATATTTTTAAGACTGTCCTGAAGTACGGTTAATTCACTCTGCCATTCGGCAACAAGGTTATCAAGCTTTAGTTTCGCATCAGAGGCTTCTTGCATGGATTCGACAATCTTCTTTGAATCTATATAACCAACCTTGGTTTGACCGAATAAACTGCCTGGATATATGAAAAAAATTAATACTAATGGCAGTAAAAGAAGAAGTCTTTTTTTAAATATAAAACATGAGATTTTTATTGAATTCATTTTTTTATTCTTAACTTTTGAAAGATCTGCTCGTCTCACAAAGGTTCTCTTCGAAGCAATAACCATCTGAGACGGGTAAACATAAAAAGAAGATAGATATGCAAAATAATTACTTGAAATATTTCTGAATTTATTTCAGTTTATCGAGTACTTTAAACGTTATGTCGAATTCTTTATCTCCGTAAAGTAATATGCCGTCTGCTTTATCAAAGACGAAATTAATTTTCATTTGCTTCGCAACTTCTTCGATGACTTTTGTAACCTTTTCTTTTATGGGTTCAAACAATTCTGCTTGTTTTTGTAAAAGATCATTCTGAACCTTTTGTTTATAAATTGCCAATCCTTCATCAAGAGTTCGTATCTCATTTTGAAGTCCAGCTAACTCGGCTTCGAGTTGTTTTATCTCTTCTTCTGAAGTAACCGAACCTGATGAAACCAGAGCCTCGGCTTCTTCATATTTTATCTTGAAGTTTTCTGCTTTTTCTTTTAATTCGTTCTCTTTAGTTTGTATTGTATCTAAATATAATTTCTGAAGGGCTTCCAGTTCATCCATTATTTTTTGGTATTCAGGTAATTGTTTTAATATTACCTCGCTATCCACATATCCAATTTTAATTTGTGCATAACTGTTACCTGAAAAAATAAATAGCGAGAGGAATAAGAATATTATGAATGTTTTTATGATTTTCGTCTTCAAAAAAAGTTTCTCCTTATATAATTTTAAAAGTTTTGATTTATTTATTTCAAAAACCTCTTCCAAACTGGAAGTGGAACAACCATTGGGGTTCTTCATTATCTTCGATTAGCCTGTCGAAACCATAACCAAAATCAAATCCTATAAGACCCACTGCAGGTAGAAGTAATCTTGTCCCGAATCCGACTGAGCGTCTAAGGTCGAACGGATCAGTATTGGAAATACTCGACCAAACATTACCTGCTTCTGCAAAAGCGAGAATAAAAATAGGGAATGGATCGAGTGATAAAGGATACCTTGCTTCAAGGCTGTATTTAATTGCAACTCTTCCTCCAATTGGACTGCCATAGGAATCTTTAGGTCCAACGTTTCTATCGTCATATCCTCTCAATGCAATAGTATTGTATGTTAAACCATTACCTCCCATATAGAATAATTCTGTTGGTGGTAAGTATTTATCAGAAGCTAATGAATTTATGAAAGAGAAATTAAAATTAGAGTACAGAACGATTCTTTCATATTTCAGAAGCGGCATATATGCTTCCGCTGTGAATACGTTTTTTACAAATTCAATGCTGCCGGGAAGTAACGGTCCGCCAGCTAACTCGGTTGAGTTCGCAACCTTTGTTCCTGTAACCGGGAACACAGGGTCAAATACAGTTGATCTTGTTATAGTCTGTCTTATACTAAATTGACTTCTTATGCCTTCCTGGTAGTAATTGTCTCCATTAATAACGTTTGTCCTCTGAAATTTAAATGACCAATCGCCCCTGAAAAAATCGTCAGGAAATTTGAATCTTCTTCCCAGGTTCATTATTGCTCCAGTTTCTCTTACGTCATATGTGTATCTTTGTCTCGTGTCGTATACAGTAAACCCGAGAAGTGTCGGTGTATCAAATAGCCATGGTTCTTGAAAACCTAAAGAGAAGGTGTTGAAACTTCCACCTTCACCAAACTGCCAGGTAAAATTAAGTGTCTGTCCTGCACCTCCTTTTAGAGGGGATGTGATATCGAAATTATTGAATGTTAATCCAATTGAACCAGTGATACCATAGGAGCCCCCATAGCCAACAGAAGCATTAAATTGATCAGAGGATCTTTCTTCGACGATGTAAGTTATGTTAACAGTTGAATCGTTCATCAAAGAAATATCCTGGTTGAACTTTTCAGGATTAAAATAATTTAAAGCATTGAGCTGTTGAAAACTTCTGGTAACGTTAGTCTTAGTGAAATAGTCTCCCGGGATTGTATATATCTCTCTCCTTATAACTTTATCTTTGGTTTTATTATTCCCTTCAATCTCAACCATCCCGAATCTAAATTGATTGTTCTCCGAGATTAATATATTAAGGTCTACTTTGTTTCCATCAATAACCTTCTCTTCAACGTCCACGTTAAATCCCAAATAGCCATTATTAAGATATAATGAACTTACATCGGTTTCTTCTTCATTTCCATAAAGATTTTCTTCCAGCTTCTTTTGATTATATATTTCTCCTCTCTTTAAGTCTAATTTATTTAATAGAAGCGTATCCGAATAAATTTCATTTCCCTCAAAATTTATATTGTTGACTCTGTATCTTTTTCCTTCATCGACTTCTATTACTATTGAAAGGTCCTCTTTGTCAGCGGAAGTATTTAATTCGACATTTGTAATTTCGGCATCCTTATAACCCTCTTCATTGTAATATCCAATGATTAATTTTTTGTCTTCTTTAAATTTATTTTTATCAAAATCAGCTCCTTCCCAAAAATGCCACCATACTTTTTCAGTTGTTTCATCCATTGCGCCTCTCAGATCATCGGAGGATACAAGTTTATTGCCTTTAAATCTTATATTTCTGACAGTAAGCTGATTTCCTTCTTTTACTTTGATTCTTATCCTTGCCTCGTTACTTGAAGAGAGTAGTTTGTCGACTTCCACCTCTGCAAGAGAATAACCTTCGTCAATATAATATTTAGTGAGGTTATATTCTAAATCTTTTAGCTTCTGCTCAGATAGAACTTCGCCTGGAACTATATCAATTCTTTCCATTATATCATCATCGTCTAATTCATCATTTCCGGTAATATATATCCTTTCAATTCTCGGTAATTCTTCGACTTCAATAACAAGGTACACATCATTTCCAAATTTCTTATCAATAGAGAGTTTGATATCTGAGAACAGTCCCAGATTCCACAATCTCTTGATAGCATCTCTTGTTTCGTCTGAGGGTATTGTAATTTCCTGGTTTATATTAAGTCCAGAATAAGCAACTATTGTTCTGGAATCATAAAGCTCATTGCCTTCTGTGTCTATTCCTATGATTCTGTATGTTGTTGGTCCTTCGGGTTGCGAAAATGCAGATTTTCCTATAGTAAAAGAGAATGCACTAACCAAAAGGATAAAGATGAGGAAAATATTTCTGGTGTTGCTCTTTTCGCTTGTTTTCATTTTCTTCTTTTCTTTGTTTTAATTTGTTCACTTACCATACCGAATCTTCTTTCCCTTTTCTGATATTCTGTGATTGCCTGATAGAAATGTTTTCTTCTGTATTCCGGCCAGAATTTCTGCTCAATAAATATTTCCGTATAGGCTAATTGCCATAAAAGGAAATTGCTTATTCTGTAGTCCCCACCGGTTCTTATCAAAAGGTCCGGGTCTGGTAAATTTTTCGTAGCCAAGTATTCAGAAAATTTCTCCTCGTTTAAATTATTGTATAATTGTTTTGAGTTTTCAAAGTCTTTATAAATATTTTTAACTGCATTCACGATGTCCCATCTTCCGCTGTAACTTAGTGCAAGATTTAAAGTCATCCGTTTGTTGTCTTTTGTCTTATCTATTGCATCATTTAGTTCTTGCGAAACCCGATCGGGCAGAGTATCAAGATTTCCCGTGGTAATTAATTTAACGTCGTTCTCATGCAATCTGTCAGTTTCATCTTGCAGGGCTTTAATTAAGAGTTTCATCAGTATAGTTACTTCTGATTTTGGTCTTTTCCAGTTTTCTGTAGAAAATGTATAAAGCGTAAGATACTTTATTCCTAATTGCCCCGAAACTTCTACAATATCTCTAACAGAATTAACACCTTCTTTGTGCCCAAAAATCCTTGTCTTTCCTTTCTGTTTAGCCCACCTGCCGTTCCCATCCATTATGATAGCGACGTGCTTTGGAATTTCTCCAGAACTTTTTATTTTATCCTGAATTTTTTTGTCTTCTTTGTCTGGTTTATTCAATATCTATCATCTAAAATATTAAAAAAATTACTTCTATTAATTTCTAAAGTCAATGAGATAAATCTATGGTTGAGTTTGTCAAATAATTCTATTATAGCATAAATTTTTTAAAATATACTGTTCTTGGAGTTTTAATCTAGAAATTATGTCCAAGCATAAAGTAATGAGAGTGTTTGATTATTCTACTCATTATATATATTTTACAAATTATATAAATGAGTGTTCCCTCATTGCAGTTATTTAGAAATTTAATATCGTAAAGGAATGAACTTATATTGATTGGTATTAATTAGACTTTAAGAATTGTTATAATTTTTTATATTTTATTTTGTGCTGTCGACTTTAATTCTATATATTTGTTCTCCCTCTTTTGTTAAGCCATATTTCTCTCGAGCAACTTTTTCTATCTTATTCTCAGAATTATTGAGTTCATTTATTTCTTTTTGAAGTTCTCCACCTTTATTTATCTCTGTTTGAAATTGCTCTTCTAATTGTTTCTTTTCTGATTCAAGTCTTATCCTATAAATTATTCCTTTATTACCAAAGACTGTCATATAAATAAGTATCAGTAAAATTAACAGAAATAGACCAAATATTTTATTGTATTTTATGAACCGAACTATTGTTCTAAACATACTTTCTCTGTCTTTATTTTCTTTCAACGTAAGATTTATTTTTTGTTTAAAGAAATTTTGATTAACTGGTCTATTAGTTCGGGAAAACTTATATTCAGAGCTTTTGCGGACTTTGGTACTAATGAAGTTTCCGTCATACCCGGTAAAGTGTTAACCTCAATGCAGTAAAGCTCATTGCTATCACTCAACATAAAATCAACCCTCGAGTATACCGTGCACTCTAAAGAGTTATGGGCTTTTAATGCAACTTCTTTTGTATACCTCTCGAGTTCGGATTCCAATTCTGCTGGGCAGATGTATTCTGTCATTCCCTTCGTGTATTTATGTTCATAGTCATAAAAGCCATCCTTCGGTTTTATTTCTATAACAGGAAAAGCTTCGTTGCCGATAACGGGAACGGTCAGCTCCCTTCCTTTTATGTACTGCTCGATAATAACTTTATCAGAATAACTAAAAGCAAGTTCAATTGCATTGGAAAACTCCTCATCTGATATGTCGGATTGGGCGATTGTCAAGCCCACGGTGCTTCCTTCGTCGTTTGGTTTTATAACGCAGGGAAAACCTATAGAACTCTCTGCGTCCTGTCTTATCTTCTTTGTATCGAGCGGTTGGTGTTTATAGTACGTTATCCAGCCGGGTGTTTTGATGTTATTCTTCTTCAAAATGATTTTCGAGATGTCCTTGTCGAGAGTGATAGCAGATGAAAAAACACCAGAGCCTGTATATTTTATGTTTCTCATTTCAAGTAGTGTCTGAATTCTACCGTCTTCTCCGAACTTGCCGTGCAGTCCGATGAAAGCTATATCAACATCGTCAAAAAGTCTTGAGTTGATGCACGTCAGGACATTTCTGTAAGAGGTCTCTTTAATAGATTCTAATTTTTCTAAGGTTGGATATTCCCTCGAAACCATATCTTTGAATATGATTTCCTCACTGACTTCTTTATCTCCATATATCGGGTCGATTACTTTTACGTTGTGTCCTAACTCCCTGAGTGCTGGGAGTATCCCTTTGCCCGAAGCCAAAGAGACTTCTCTTTCTGCAGACAAACCACCGATTATTAATGCTACATTCAATACTTAAAAATAAATTGCACAAATATAATTAATTATAATTAGTATTAAAACGTCGAATTTTGTCTTAAGAAATTGATTTAGTGTGCGGTATGCTAATTATGATTTTTATTTGGTGCTTGCCCGCCAAAGTTTTTAGGTGGGGTGTTGGTTGTGCTGTCATAACATGGATTGACTTCTCCCATAGGGACTCCTACGGAGCCGCTTGCGGCACAAACCTTTAGCGTGTTATGCCTGCCAGTTTCATTATATATTCACTATTGCTTTTCTGCTATAAACTTTTTATTTTCCTTTAGATGAAGCTATAAGACAATCGGAACACATGCTTTGATGATAATAGATTTACTGCAGAATAAATTTACATTAAACTTAATTTACTAAACTCTATACATAAATGTGATAACTCGAGTTCTCACTTACGGGCTACATAACACAGACATTCCCGATAGAAGTCCACGAGGGCGGTGAGATAACGCAGGATGTGAGTTTGGAGGCGGAGTGAGGATTTGTTAGACCACTCCTGTCTCCCCTCCTTAGTAAGGAGGGGACTAAGGGGAGGTCGTTAAAAATAATTTTTAAATTAATTTCAACCTTGCTACTAAGCCCTGCTTAGTAGCATTCGAGAGTTATTAGCGTAACGAAGCGGGGCTTCGTTACGAGTTGTAAAATAAATCATAGGAGTAGAAAAATGAAAAAAGTAATTTTACTGATTCAAGCAATAGTTTTATTTTTAACTTTTACGAAGGTTTATTCACAGTCCGGCTGGTTTCCCCAGAATAGCGGAACAACAATGGCTTTGTATGGTGTTTCCTTTATCGATGCAAATATCGGTACAGTATCAGGTATTGCTGGTACAATCCTTAGAACAACAAACGGCGGAACAACCTGGATTTCACAAACAAGTGGAACAACAAAGAATATGTATGGTGTTTCCTTTATCGATGCAAATACAGGGACTGTTGTAGGTACACAAGGTACAATCCTTAGAACAACAAACAGCGGAACGACCTGGATTTCACAAACAAGCGGAGTAACATATATTTTGGAAGGAGTTCACTTTTCAGATGCAAACACTGGAATCGTTGTAGGTTATTCTGGTACAATCCTCAGAACCACAGATGGGGGAACAACCTGGATTTCACAAACAAGCGGAACAACACTATGGCTATTAGATATATCTTTTACTGATGCAAATACCGGAACTGTTGTTGGTACAAATGGTACAATCCTCAGAACCACAAACGGCGGAATAACCTGGATTTCACAAACAAGTGGAACAACAGTCAGGTTGGATGGTGTATTCTTTACCGATGCAAATACCGGGACTGCTGTTGGTAATGATGGTTTAATCCTCAGAACAACAAACGGCGGTACAACTTGGATTTCACAAACAAGCGGAACAGCAAATAATTTGTATGATGTTTCCTTTACCGATGAAAACACCGGAACGATTGTTGGAGGTTATGGCTCAATACTCAGGACCACAAACGGCGGTACAACCTGGACGATGCAAACAAGCGGAACATTAATATCCTTGTGGGGTGTTTACTTTACCAATACAAATACAGGGACTACTACTGGTGGTGCTGGCATAATACTCAGGACTACAAACGGCGGTGTTTTTGTAAATAAGGTTAGCAGCGAGATTCCTGTTAGATTTTCACTTTATCAGAACTATCCTAACCCATTCAACCCATCAACGAACATCAAATTCGATATACAAAAGTCATCTGCAACCAAGATGATTATATATGATGCTCTAGGAAGAGAGGTTGCAACACTTGTTAACGAGAAGTTGAAGGCAGGGAGTTACCAGGTCGATTGGCCTGCCCCTTCGGGGGATGGAAGTAATTATACGAGTGGTGTTTATTTTTATACATTGCAGGCAGGAGAATATATAGAGACAAAGAAGATGTTGATGATAAAATAGTGATAACTATTTTATCAGAAATCCACCTTTGGCGGGCTGCTGGTGAAATAAAGTAGTATTACCTTTTAAAATAGAAAGATATTATAAAAATCCCTTTATATGGATAAAGGGATTTTTTTCTATACCCGTAAGGAGTTTCTCCTATTAGCAGCTTACCGCGATAAGCGTTTTTGAAATCCTCAATTTCTTCTGACTTTAATAAAAAGAAAGTAAAATCTAAGTTTGCAGAAATGTATATATGATATTAATGAATGAGATTTATGATAAAAGCTGACCTTCATTTACACTCGAATTACTCCGATGGAAAGTATTCTCCAGAAGAATTAATCATTAAGTCTAAAGAAGCTGGACTATCAGCAGTGAGTATTACAGACCACGATAGTATTGATGCTTTAGAAGAGGTTGTGGATGCCGGAGGAAAGTATAATATACAGGTAATTCCCGGTATTGAGTTCAGTGCAAGTTTGGATGAGAGGGAAGTGCATATCATAGCTTATTTCATAGATTATGAAAATGATTCCTTTCTTGATTATGTTTCATACTTGAGGGAAATGAGATTTAACAGGTTAAATGAAATGATTAAGCAGCTAAACCATCTTGATTGTAATATCAAACTTGAATCGGTTACGGATGAATACCCTGACAATATCGCATTTGGGAGACCACATTTAGCCGCGGCTTTGTTTAGAGAGGGTTTTGTTAAGTCATATAGAGAGGCTTTTCAAAAGTTCATTGGTGATAATAAACCTGCTAATGTAAAAAAAACTAATCCCCCTGTAAAAGATATAATTAATCTAATATCGAATCATAGAGGTTTATCATTCGTAGCTCACCCGGGTAAATACTTTAGCGAGTCTTTTATTTCTGAACTAATTGAATTTGGTATAGATGGGATTGAGGTTATTCATCCATCACACAGCAAAGAAGATGTAAAGTATTTTAGTGATATCGCTTCTGAACATTTTTTATTACAAAGCGGTGGTTCGGATTTCCATGGGATCGATGGGAATGATTTTAACAATTTCGGAAATTATTATGTGTCAGGTGATGAAATAGAGAACATGAAAAGAAGACTATTCTAATTGTTTAAATTAAATTAACTGAAAAATGGTTAAGAATATCGAAGGTGAAATAAAAGAGAGCAATTATCGTATTCACATTGTTGCAAGCAAATTTAACAAGGTTATAGTTGACAGATTAATTGAGGGTGCAATAGCTGCCCTCAGGGAGAACAATGTTAAAGAAGAAAACATTACCATCGTTTATGTCCCGGGGGCTTTTGAGATACCTGTTGTTGTAAAAAAATTATGCAGAAAAAATTTAGATAAAAATGAACTCGACGGGATAATAACACTTGGCTGCATTATAAAGGGTGAGACAGCTCACTTCGAATATGTTTCCTCTCCTGTATCTCATAGTCTTAACCATCTTTCCCATCAATATGAAATTCCGATAGGTTTTGGAGTACTGACCTGCTACGATCCTCAACAAGCAAATGAACGAAGCTTAATTAATCCTCCAACAATTGAAAACAATAAAGGGTACGAGTCAGCAATGGTTGTTTTAGAAATGATAGATGTATTGAAGAAAACTTAAAAATGTTTTGTGAAGTATGTTAAACGGATTGTATAATCTTTAATACCTGGTCGTGAATTAAACCGTTCGTTGCGAGAATCTCCTTCTCGTAAAGATTGAACTCACTATTAGAGAAATTTGTAATTTTACCTCCTGCTTCAACCAAGATTATATAACCACCCGCTACATCCCAGGGATTAAGATTATATTCCCAGAATCCATCGAATCTTCCGCAGGCTGTCCAACAAATGTCTAAAGCAGCTGAACCTAATCTTCTGATTGGAATATCGCTTGAGACGATCTTCGAAAATACATCTAATTGTTTCGTCGGGTTTTTATCGGAGGAGTATGGAAAACCAGTTACGAGTAAAGATTTACTCACCTCATTCTCTGTAGACACGGTTATTTTGTTATTGTTTAATGTGGCTCCCTTACCTTTTTCTGCAAAGAATGTTTCTCCCGATAATGGGTTATATACGACACCCATTATAACTTCACCCTTTTTTTCAACACCGATAGAGATACAGCATAGAGGAATAGCGTGTGCATAGTTAATCGTACCATCAATCGGGTCTATTATCCATTTTACATCGGAGTCCTTGTCGATTGCCCCGACTTCTTCAGATAAAACGTTATGTGAAGGGAAATCAGATTTAATTATTTCGATTATTTTCTTTTCGGATTTTTTGTCAATCTCAGTTACCAGATTAGATATGACGTCTTTACTTTCAATATTAAAAGAGCCTTCAAAATTTTCTTTTAATATTTTTCCTGATTCGATGGCAGCTTTAAAAAGTGTGTTTTTCATATAATAATTTTCTGTTTCTAGTTTATCTATAAATTAAATTCCAAGCCATCATAAGTAAGCTCAACATTAGCGGGTAGGGTTTTATTTGTTTTATCGTTGTTAATGTCGTGAGTCATATGAGTCAAGTAAGTCTTTCGAGGTGTGACTCTTTGGGACAACTCAACGGCTTGCTCGATATTAAAATGTGTGGGATGTGGAGCTCTTCTAAGAGCGTTTACAATTAAGACATCGAGATTTTCTAATTTAGGTATTTCAGAATCGGGTACTTTACTGCAATCAGTTATGTATGCAAAGTTACCGATTCGATAACCAAATATCTTAATCTTACCATGGCGAACTTCAATGGGAGTTATTTCGACATTCCTGATTTTAAATTTCTTGTTTTCAATTTCATGAAGGTTAATCAGTGGTACGACTTTATAACGGATTAGCAGTTTATTAAATGCATACCGGAAAGTAATTTTAATTTCGTCTATCGTCGTACCGTTACCGTATAGGTCGATGAATTTATTAAGTCTCTGGTTAATTTGTCTGAGGTCATCGAGACCCAATATATGATCGACATGGTGATGAGTAAATAGAACTGCATCGATATCGGTTACGTTGTATTTTAGCATTTGCTGCCGAAAGTCAATAGAAGTGTCTATAAGAATTTTTAAATCATCGACTACGATGTAAGCTGAAGTTCTGAGTCTTTTATCTTTAGGATTTTTAGAAAGACAGGTTTCACATTTACAGCCAATCACCGGTATTCCCTGGGAAGTACCTGAACCTAAAATTATTACTTTCATCTAAATATGTTAATTGGAGTTATTTTCTTCTTCGTTTTCGCTAAATTTAAATTCACTTTGACGCTGGTTTCCGGATTCGGTTTCTATTAATTCACGGATATTTGGTTTGATGTAAATTCTATCTATACCTATTTTGCCTAAATTCCTGGCTAAAAAACTTATCTTTTTATCTTGCTCAAGTTTTTTATTCAAAAGGAATAACTTCTCTTCTCTAAGCAAACAATAACCACCCTTGAACATTCCTTTTTCAATTCTTACCTGATAACCTATACGGTTGAAGACTTCAATCAATTCGATTATTAGTGTATTTTTTTTTTCATCGATTGCCTTTTTTGAAGATTTCTTTATTAAACGGCTCATATTTTTTCTTAGTTCGGGTTAAATTAATCGGATTGTTTCAACCGTTAATAATATCATCATCTTCGTGTAAGTAATACTTGTATGAGTGTTCATCAGTTTTTATTTTATCTTTAGCTAGTTCTTTTTGAGTTTTCCTCAAAGGTTTATAAATTGCAATACCTATGATGGTATAATAACTGAGAATAGCAATCCATGGAACACCTTTTAAGAAGCCAAGCCTTTCACCAAATATCTTTAACAGTTCATCATGGTTCGGGGGTTCTGAAAAAAACAAGAGAATAAATTTCAGGTCGAGATAGGAAGTATAGAACTCAACAGGAGAAAACACAAAGAAAAGTATTGCACACATTAACAACCATGTATTTTGCTTTAGGTTTATTTTACAGGTTTTCATAAAAAATATTGCTGATACAAACGTAAACACATACGCAATCATAATGACAATAGATACATTTGATATAAGTTTAAATATCATGTTCTCTTCATCGGGAGGTATGCTTGTCCTGAAGCTGAACTCATCATAATTTAAGAGTTCGTTACCAATGATAAACCTAACGTTGATTGCACCTAACCATACTATTGTAGAAATAATAAGAAGAAGTAACCAGAATTTAGAAGCTTTATTCAGCAAATGATTTTAATTTTCAACAAAATAAATTATTTATTTGAGAATCTAAATTCAATTTAATTTACTAGCTTAAAAACTAATGAATTGGAATGTTTGTAAATTTTATTCTGTTGTTAACAAATACTACGTCTGCTTAAATTGTTTTACATTTCTGATGTAATCTAATTTTAGTAAATTGCATTCGTCTTTGAAAAAAATTGAAGGGAAATTATAAAGTGATTAAACAAAATGTAAAAGATGTTCTATCGAAAATTAATGAACCAATATTAAATAAAGATTTCGTATCATTAGATTTTATAAAGAACATTTCTATTAATGAAAAAGAACTGAACATAGCTCTGGGAATTACTGATATTCATTATAAAGGCTTAGATAAATTAAGAGATGAAATTATAAAAGCAGTTAAAGATAAAACTCCATCAATTGAAGATGTTGAATTAGGATTTTCTCTTGGTGTTGTTAACCATAAGAATAAGAAGAAAGCCGAGCTTTTGCCCGAAGTAAAAAACACAATAGCTATTGCTTCTGGTAAAGGAGGAGTAGGGAAATCGACAGTTGCAGTTAACCTTGCGGCTGTATTAGCTCGTGAAGGTGCAAGCGTTGGATTAATAGATGCTGATATATACGGACCCTCGATTCCTTTAATGCTCGGTGTTAACAAAAAGCCGCAGCTGGTTCAGATAGAAGGTAAGAACAGGTTGGTTCCTATTACACAATATGGTATTAAGCTAATGTCAATTGGTTTTCTTATTGAAAAAGATTCTGCTCTAGTATGGAGAGGACCGATGGCGTCGAGTGCTTTGAAGCAATTTATAGCAGATGTTTTGTGGGAAGAGCTTGATTATTTATTATACGATATGCCTCCAGGGACAGGAGATATTCAACTTACGTTAAGCCAGACTCTTCCATTAACTGGAGCGATTATTATTACTACTCCGCAGGATATAGCTCTTGCTGATGCAAGGAAAGGTTATATTATGTTTAACAAAGTAAACGTACCTACTCTGGGAGTCATCGAAAATATGAGTTATTATCTCAAACCCGATGGAGAAAAAGATTATATCTTTGGTAAAGGTGGAGGGGAGAAAATGAGTAAGGCAGATAACGTAAAACTTCTTGGCGAAATACCTATTAACACAAAGATCCGTGAAAGCGGAGATGAAGGAGTTCCTATAGTAATTCGAGAACCGGAGTCCGTTGAATCAAAAGTTTTCGACTCAATTGTAAGAACAGTAATTACAGAGGTAAATAAAAAGAATGTATCGGACATGCAACCCAATGTTGATATAATTATGGATAATTAAATTGTTCTTTTGAATTATTGAAGTTTTTTGTATGTTATAAACTTTTAAAAGTTTATTCAGAAATTAATAATACAATATGTCAAAATTAACAAATGAAAGAGTTGAAGAAATTTTAAACAAAGTAAGACCTTATCTTCAAGCGGATGGAGGTGATATTGAATTAGTCGATATTACCGATGATGATATTATTAAAGTGAAATTAACCGGTGCTTGTCATGGATGTCCTATGAGCCAGATGACATTAAGAGCTGGTGTCGAAAGAGCTTTGATGAGTGAATTGCCAGAGGTGAAAAGAGTTGAAGCTGTAACGTAAGGGTGTCACACTAAGTTTTCTATCTTTCCAATATCTTTAAACGAGCTTTCACCAGCATCGAATCCTAAAATTGTTTCTTCTTTTTTCTGGATTAAGTCGAAATATATTTCGAGAATCCCACTGAACTTTATTTCGTAATTCTTTCTGTAAATCCTGTTAGATATAATATGAATGCCGTTGAATGCATATAGATTTTCTTTTGGAGAGTAAGTATTTTCTTTTCCGGTAAGTCTAACGGTTTTATCAAACTCCAAATACCTCGAAGTCTTTCTTTTTTGTACGACAATTGTAGCAAAGGGTCTATTTCTTTTATGGAATTCAATCATATGTTGTATATTCATATCTGTAACAACATCAACGTTGATTACTATGAAGTAATCCTCATCTCGTAAGAAGTCTTCGGCATTTAAAATACCTCCGCCCGTTCCGAGGATTTCCTTTTCAACAAGCACACAAATTTTTACACCAAAGTCATTTTTTTTGAAATACTCTTCGATCATCTCACTGTGATGATGTGCATTTATAATTATCTCATCAACATTTATCTCTTTTAGTCTTTCGACCTGGTAATCTATCATAGGCTTCGAATGATAAGGGATGAGTGCTTTTGGTTTCTTATCAGTGCGTGGTTTGAGCCTTGAACCAAAACCCGCTGCAAGTATCATTGCTTTCATAATT
The DNA here is from genome assembly GCA_016783945.1 of Ignavibacteria bacterium. Classification (GTDB taxonomy): domain Bacteria; phylum Bacteroidota; class Ignavibacteria; order Tepidaquicellales; family Tepidaquicellaceae; genus BS750m-G4. Next base: position 1,410 of record JADHVP010000033.1, on the reverse strand, counting down.
ATGAAATTAACAAAAACAGAGCATAATTATAATTCACAAGAATTCTGACTTATTATTTCATTTTTGTTGTACACATATTTATTTAAGTTAGGTGAACAGAAATGTTTATAAATTTGTTAATCAATTTTAAAAAATAGTATGCTCCAAACAGAGGTTATTAATAATGAACAGGATATTGAAGAATTAGAATATATCGATCCGACTCTTGATCTCGAGTTTGAAATATTAGAGTTAAAAAAGAAACTCAACGCGGTTATCCTCGCTCATTATTATCAAGAAAATGAGATTCAGGATATTGCGGATTATGTAGGTGACAGTTTGCAGTTGGCTCAACAAGCAGAAGGAACGGATGCCGGTGTGATAGTTTTTGCAGGTGTTCATTTTATGGCTGAGACTGCGAAGATTTTAAATCCAAATAAACTTGTCGTACTGCCAGACCTCGAAGCAGGTTGCTCATTAGCGGAAGGTTGCCCACCTCATCTTTTAAAAAAATTCAAAGGAAGATATCCCGACCATGTACTCATAAGTTACATAAACTGTTCTGCGGGCGTAAAAGCTTTATCTGACATTATTTGTACCTCCTCTAATGCAGAAAAGGTGGTTAACAGCGTTCCTGAAAATAAAGGAATAATTTTTGCTCCGGATAAGAATTTAGGAAAGTATCTTATTAAAAAGACTGGAAGGGATATGATATTATGGCAGGGTTCATGTATCGTGCACGAAACTTTCAGCGAAAAGAAAATAGCAAAGTTAGCGTTAGAACATCCAAATGCTAAAATCATTGCACACCCGGAGTGCGAAGAAGCGGTTTTAAATAAAGCAGATTTTATAGGTTCAACAAGCCAGTTAATAAAGTTTGTTCAGGAAGATAATTCTAATGAATTTATTGTTGCAACCGAACCCGGGGTTATAAAGAAAATGTCTGAAAACACTTCAGGAAAATTATTTATCCCTGCTCCCCCGGAATCTAACTGTTCATGTAACGAGTGTCCGTATATGAGATTGAACACTATGGAGAAGTTATACCTTTGCATGAAAAATAAAAGACCTGAGATTATACTCGATAAGGGATTGACGGAAAAGGCGTTAGTACCTATAAAACGTATGCTGGAGATAAGTAAATAATTTCCATTCCATTAAATAAGCCGGATTCTGTATTTCGGTAACCGAAATGACAACCATTTATCTTACCCTGTTATTACTAACAGGTTTTTTGCGACCTACCCCGAGAGTATAATAAGCGGGCAGAACTTAGAACTCTCTATACTTGGTCTTGCTCCGGATGAGGTTTGTCAATCTCAGAAATTGCTTTCTGAATGGTAGGCTTTTACTCTACCGTTTCACCTTTATCCCAAATGAGATAGTTTGCTTTTCTTTGACACTTTCTGTTGTTTATTATGAACATAAACA
>JADHVP010000129.1 GCA_016783945.1 Ignavibacteria bacterium | reverse complement strand
GTGTTATTGTTTAAAAAATAAAAATCGTACCAAGTTGAAGAAGCAACATTCATTGTTGTCCACGTTGACCCTCCGTTTATCGTTCTTGCAATGGTCCCATAATTGCCGCAGACCAGACCGGTATTCATATCAAAAAAGTGTGCATCATACAATGCTATATTATTACCTGTAGAACCCACACCCGGTATATTGTTTAGAACAGTCCAGGTACTTCCAACATTGTTTGTTTTCATAAAAGTACCACCATAACCAATCGCATACCAATTGTTTGCATCAAACCTTTTAACCCATCTCAGATAATTGCCCTGCGGTTTAGGATGTACCCATTTAAATTGATTATTTACCTGGGCAATGGAATTGTAAAAAGATGAAACGATAAATAATAGAATAATAAAGGGTATAAGTTTCTTCATTTCGTCCCCTTTCAGTTTTATGTTTGGAATAGTAGTTTTAAGAAAAATATAATTCTATAGAATTGTTATTAATAAGATTTATAAAAAATAAATGCTAATAATTTGCCAATTATTCAAGATATAAAGAAATGTTACATTATCCCGATTCTCTGTGTCTCTGTGATTAGAGTGATTAAAATTCTTAATCCTCCGCAAGAACTATAATCTTATCACTTTTATCAAACGAGATTTTTTCTGATTTCACAGGATTAATGATTACTCCATAATCTTTACCAGCATCCGAAGTATATTTTTGTATTTTATATCCCAGAGCTACTTCATTCTTCCTCGAAGCACTCTCAACTAGTGTATAAAAATTTACTTCACTTTCTGCTTTCACGTAGTCAATTATTGGCTTAAAGTAAATCTCTGAACCCTCAGCATTAAGTATATCCATAAAAACATCTTTCAACTCTTTATTCTCAGATAGCTGAGATAAAATGAGACTTATCAATTGGTCACTGACAATAAAATCGTCAACCTTCGTTACGTTTGCAAGCTCCTTATTTTTTACATCCATCATTTCACTTACAATATCGAATTCTTTTCCGGATTTCTCCGACATATCTCTTAGATGAAGAAGCGTTACAAGTGTTCGTGCATCTGCTTTCTGTGGTTCCATAATGTCCGAGTAAGATAACAGGATTATGTGATCACACGATGGAATGTTTAAGTTTTCGAGTGTCTCCCTGTCACATATATTTCCAAAAAGGAACTCGAGAGAGTGATTTCGTAATTCACCTTTAAGCTTATCAATACTTATGTTTATATCCTTGACAATGTAATCAGCCATAATCACCAATTCGGAACCTTTTGGCACATATTTATCTAATTCCTTGATAATAGTCGAAGCTTCCTGGTTCCACCCAAGCAGGAGAGTTTTTTCGGGTTCTACCTCTTCTGAATTAGAAAAGGATATTGTATCTTCATTTATCACGAGATTTGTTTTACCTGAAACAATTATTGTATCATCATCCTCCGTGATTGCTATAACCTTATCACCTTCCTGATATAATGTATCCATTTTTGGATTTAAAAGAATTTGCCCGTCAGCTTTTCTCATACCCAAAATTGCAGAGTCTTCATACATCATTAACGAATCCTTGAATGTTTTCCCGATTAATTTTGGTTCTTCCTTAAAATATATTTCATCCCCGGCAAAATCAAACAACTCCATATAGACAACACTTAATCCTGATTGCCTGCATGCCTGTGCTACTATTCTTGAAACTATGTCCCTGCTTAAGATTATCGTTACTTCATCATTACCAATCATTTCCCCTACCTCGAGATTCTTTTTTTCTTTCATTTCAGAAACAATATGGTAAGGTTTTTCACTTCGGGCAGGTCTGTTCTTCAATGCAAGAATAGTTTTTATAATATGAGTATCCGGTTCATCAACTTCAGGAGTTATTATAATAATTGATTTTGCCTCTTGAGGATTAACAATTTTCAGATCATATATGTCAATAGGACTTCCGCTTCTGCATATTATTTTCGTGTTCTTTGTATCAGGTACGTTCACTTTTATTTCATCTTCCATCTGAATTTTATCTTTATCTGCGAGTATCACAATTCGTGCGTTCTTCTGATTTTCATTTGCAATAATTAACTCCGAAATAATTGAAAATATCTTTAATGACCAACCAAGTATTAATGTATGCCCTGATTCTAACACAAAAGACCTGCCCTTACGCAGGTCTTCGACTTTATCCTGTATTGCATTTGAGATTATACCTATTAACATACTTACAATAAATATACCTCCGATAGTTAAGAACAAAGTGATTATTCTGAAATTCCAACCAATATCACCGGCGACGGTTCCTGCATCAATAGCTCTCATAAGACTTTCCCAAAATGACTCTATCAAAACAAGAGGTTCACCACCTTCAGGTGCAATTCTGAAAATATTAATTGCTAATGCTGCAACGACAATTAGTAATAAAGATATGATCCCAAGCCACGCTATGATAGCAATAGGACCTGCTGACATAAGATTATCAAATTTGTAGTGGAGTTTTTCTTTAAAGCCTGGCTGCTTTTTTGTAGGATTCATTTTATGATTGGATTTGGTTTAAACAATCAAGCCTGACAAAATTTATTATCAGGCTTTCTTTAGAGCTAGCGATCGGATTCGAACCGGTGACCTGCTCATTACGAATGAGCTGCTCTACCAACTGAGCTACGCTAGCGTTAATATTTAATAAGAACAATCTGCGTTTAATCCTTTCTCAAACTCCTTAAAACTAATCTTAGGTTCATCTCTTCTCTCAGCCATAATTCCAAGATCATGGATATCTTCAAGTAATCCTTTGTATTCTTCAAAGCTCAAAATGACAAAGGATTTATTTCCAGTGTACTTTTGACACTTCTCTTTTATCCGGTAATGCAGTAGCAACCATTCTCAACCAATGTTTACATTCCAATATTTCTTTTTTACAAATACAAATCTTATTCTTAAAATCTCTTTTTGAACTTGCTTCATTTGCTTCCATATAGTTTGCTCCAACACTCGTTCCTGACCTGATCAATTGATTTATAATTGGTTTTGAAATTGTATCTTGTTTCATACTCTTACAGAATTTTATAATGTCTTCTCCAAACTTAGCCGTTCTTTCTTCTAAATCATATTTCCCTGAATATTTAGACATCAATCATTTTATTAAAAATTGAGTATTGGAAATTGATTAAAAATTAAAAATTGTCAATTTGAAATTCTAATAAATATTTTATTATAAAATCGTTGCAAGAAATTAAATTTTAATTTTTACTACACATGCATAATGATACTATTACGTTCCTTCAGAATAATCATCGATATATCTTTTCTGTTCTGAAGTCAATTTATCAATTTTAAGTCCCATGGTTTTTAGCTTTAGCATTCCAATTTCCTGGTCTAAGGATTCAGGAAGAGTATGCACACCCAGTTCAATTTTTTTCCCTGCTTTATGTTTATTCACTAATGAAAGCTGAGCATTAAATTGGTTAGCAAAACTCATATCCATTACTTCAGAAGGATGACCTTCCGCTGCAGATAAATTCACAAGTCGTCCTTTTGCTAAAACGAATATCTTCCTACCATCTTTTAGAATATATTCCTCACAGTTTGCTCTTAAAGTTCTTTTTGCTTTTTTAATCTTTTCCAGATCAACAAGATTTATTTCGCAATCATAATGTCCTGTATTGCATACTATCGCACCTTCTTTCATTGTTTTGAAATGTCTGCTGATAATAACATCCTTAACACCTGTGGCAGTTACAAAAATGTCACCAATCTTAGCAGCATCATTCATCTTCATAACACTGTGACCGTCTAAGGTTGCTTTTAAAGCAGCTGTCGGTTTTACTTCCGTCACAATTGTGTTTGCTCCGAGTCCCTTTGCCCTATTAGCAACACCGCTTCCGCAATGTCCATAACCGGCTATGACGAAATTCTTTCCGGCAATAAGTACAGATGTTGCTCTTAATATTCCATCTAAGGTCGATTGCCCTGTTCCGTATACATTATCGAAATCCCATTTTGTAATTGCATCGTTAACTGCTATAACAGGATACTTAAGTGCACCGCCTTCTGCCATTTTTCTTAACCGGTGAACACCTGTCGTTGTTTCCTCTGTCCCACCTATCATATCAGGAATTAAATTTGGATACTTATTGTGAACAGTAAAAATCAAATCCGCTCCGTCATCGAGTGTTAATTGAGGTTTAAAATCTAGTGTCCTGTCTATGCACCAATAAAATTCTTTTGTATTCATTCCATGCCAGGCAAATACTGAAACACCTTCGGAAGCCAGGGAAGCAGCAACATCATCTTGTGTCGATAAAGGATTGCATCCACTCCACGAAACATCTGCACCCGCATCCACAAAGGTCTTCACAAGAACTGCTGTCTCCTTTGTAACATGAAGACACCCGGCAATCCTATATCCTTTAAACGGTTTTGTTTTTTTGTACTTTTCTCTTAACGCACCAAGAACGGGCATTCTCGATTCCGCCCATTCGATCCTTTTCCTTCCCTGTGAAGCAAGTTTCAAATCTTTTACTTTAAATTTTTGTGGCATTAAACAATTATCCTCTCTGTAATATTATTACTTTTGAAAAAATGATTCAGTGAAATCAAATATACTTTAAATAAAATTTTAAAAAAATTCATTATTCTTTTTTAAGTGTAATCCCAAGTTCATCGAGCTGTTGCTTACTAACAGGACTTGGAGAATCATCCATTAGAGATACAGCACTAACAGTTTTTGGAAATGCAATCACATCCTTTATATATTTTATCCCGCATAGAATTGCAACGATTCTGTCAAACCCGAATGCAATACCTCCATGAGGTGGAGCACCGTATCGGAATGCTTCTAGTAAAAATCCAAATTTCTGATCTGCTTCCTCGTCACTCATACCCATTATTTTAAAAACCTTTCGCTGAATTTCACTCTTATGTATCCTGATACTTCCACTCGCTATTTCGTTTCCGTTTAGAACCAGGTCGTAACAGTGTGCTCTAATGTTTTCAATTTCTTCCCTTTTATCGCTGTCAAGGTTTTTTATAAACTCATCTTTAGGCATTGTAAACACGTGATGCTCTCCAACGAATTTCATCTCTTCTTCATCGTATTTAAATAATGGGAAATCGGTTATCCATAAGAACTCATATTTGCTTTCATCAATTAAATTAAATTTATCTGCAATATGACTTCTGAACTGCCCCAACGCTTGAAGAGTATCCATTCTTGACCCGGATATGACAAATATTGTTTCACCTTCTTTGGCATTAAACTTTTTCTTTATTGAATTTTGAATTTCATCCGATAAAAATTTCGAAATTGGGGATTTTAAATTCCCCTCCTCTTCAACCTTAAAATAACCCAAACCACCAAATCCCAACTTTTTAACGAAGTCTGTTAATGCATCTATAACCTTTCTTGTAATTTCGATTTTCTTGCCATCTTCATCATTGATTGATTCTAATTTTATTCCTGCTATAATTCCGTTAGTGTTTAATGCATCCTGAAATACTCTGAACTCACTTCCTGCTACTTCATCTGAAATATCCGATATTTCAGACATGTAATTTATCCTAAGGTCTGGTTTATCGGAACCATACTTTGAAATAGCTTCATCATAAGTCATTAGTCTAAATGGTGACTTAATATTAATACCAAGTATCCCCTTCCAAATCTGCTTCAAAAAACCTTCAGAGCTTCTGAAGATATCATTTTGATCAGCAAAGCTCATCTCGACATCAATTTGTGTGAACTCCGGTTGTCTGTCTGCACGTAAATCCTCATCACGAAAGCATTTGCATATTTGCACGTATCTGTCTATACCTGCTACCATTAAAATCTGCTTAAAAGTCTGCGGTGACTGAGGTAGTGCATAAAATTTTCCCTTCTTGACTCTTGATGGAACAAGATAATCTCGAGCTCCTTCTGGAGTTGATTTCATCAATATTGGAGTCTCAATCTCTGTAAAACCATTCTTTTCATAATACTTGTGAGCCACCTGGTATACTTTATTCCTTAATATTAGGTTATCATAAATACTTTTCCTTCTTAAATCTAGATACCTGTACTTTAGTCGTAGTTCTTCAGTAGCTTTCACATCTTCTTCCACAACAAATGGTGTAATTTCAGATTCATTAAGTATCTCGAGTTCATTTACATCTAATTCAATCTCACCAGTTGGTATATTTTTGTTTATGCTTTCCCGCTTGATTACTGTCCCGGTTGCAGAAATAACAAACTCATTACCGAGTTTTTCAGCTTTTTCGTATATATCTTTTTTATCGGGAGTTACTTTCAATTGAGTAATTCCATATCTATCTCTTAAATCAAAAAATAAAAGTCCACCTAAATCTCTCTTTTTTGCTATCCAACCATTAAGTGTGACTTTTTCGTTT
>JADHVP010000128.1 GCA_016783945.1 Ignavibacteria bacterium | reverse complement strand
GATGACTCAAAATAAACGGTTACCCGTTGCAAGCTTACCTTGATATACCTTGAATTAGCAAATTCAATATTATAATTTATTTTTCAACAATTCTATGAGAATATATATAATATCCATTATTATTTTCTTATTTACAGTTAAGGCTTTTTCACAGGTTGAGAATGTTCCTTTATCTTACCCTGTTTATCAATTTCTTAAGGAAATGTCTGTTAAGAAAGTAATTTCGGGGTATGATGATGATAATCCAAATTTGTCTCGATTCGAAGTGGCGAATTTTCTTAAAACGATTGACACCTGCAAGAAGCAACTAAGTCAAACAGAAATAGAACTTCTAACTAAATACAAAAGCGAGTACATTCCTGAAGAATCAACAAATGATAATACGTGGAAACTGTTTGGAAGTCAGAAAACATTCTCAGAGAACCTCAAAGATTTTTTTTCCAATAAACAGAAGTACTTATACTTTCTTGGAGAAGAAGGCAACAACGTATTTATCGAAGGTCTTGGTAATATTTATGCCGGAAGCGAGTTTGAACCAGGGAATAAAAATGCTCTTCTTTTGGACGCAGGATTAAGAGCAAGGGGAACTGTCTTTAATCATCTTGGATATTATTTTGATTATATTAAAGGTGCAATTTTCGGACAGAAAGAATTTGCGCCTTGTTTGGAGCCGAGATTAAAGACAGATTTTAAATTTAATGAGGATAAGGAGATTCTTAAAAACTATGATTTCACAAATGCATATTTGAAATTCAATATAAAACCTTTTAGCGGTGCAGATTTAAATGTACAGTTTGGTAGAGAGAAAATAACTTATGGATACGGTTATGGAAGCAAACCGATACTTTCCGGTGATAATCCAAATTTGGATTTTCTAAAGATAGATTTCAAATATGGAATTATGAGATTCTCGTCAATTTTTTCATCGACTGTAGGATATTTTTCCCCGGTAAGAGATGAAAGGTATACAAAGTATTTCGGGGCTCACAAATTAAAAATATCAATAAAAAACCTTTTTGATGTTTCCATAAATGATATTATTGTTTATAACGGAAGAATTGAATTTGCTTATCTGAATCCTATTCTCTTCTGGACCTTAGCAGAAAAATCACTGCAGGATAGGGATAATAAAAATTTCGCACTCGATTTCCAGACTAATTTTTTGAAGAATATTGAAATTCAAGGTACACTCTTTGTTGATGATGACGAACAATTTGCATTGCTTACCGGTAAAACGGACAGAACTCAAAAGTTTGTTTATCAAATCGGTACATTTATTTATGAACCCTTCATAAACAACTTATCTCTCGTTCTTGAATATACAAAAATAAGACCCTATACCTATTCACACTACGATATAAAAAATAATTATACTGCATACGGAGTAAATCTCGGACATAGAATCGGACCTAATGCCGATGAACTCTTTTCAAGGATATCATACAACATAAGTGATTGGGGCAGAATTAATTTAGAGTACAGACATATTCGTAAGGGAAATAATATTTACGATGCCGAAGGAAATCTCATTAGGAATGTTGGAGGTGATGTTGCACATACTTTCAGGGATAGTGTGGACAACCCCGAAGCAAGATTCCTTGATGGAGAAAGAGTAAATACAGATAACTTCTTAATAAACTTCCGATTTATTCCGATAAGAAATTATACATTTAATTTTTACTATGTTTATAACATTGACAAGAATATTACTAAAGGATTTAAGAATGAACATAGTTACGCCTATATTCGATTGAACATAGATTATTAGACCTCAAAATATCAAGTTGACCTCTAAATAAATGAAAACTGCAGCAGTAGGAATTTTTTCATTTCTTTTTCGTCCTCTTGTGTAAATTTTTACCTCTTTTTTTGTAGAGTATTATATCTGTTTCCGATTTTGGATAGATCTTTATTTTCGCGCCGGTTCTCATATTTTATATTCGTTATCACATTAATTATTGCGTTAACATTTATTATTGTCAATGAATTATTTTTTCATCATCTCATAGTTACATTCATTGTGATGTAATATGTGTTTTTAAAAAGGATTATTATTTTCTATTTATTAAAAATATTGCATACCTTAAATTGTATTTCCGTTAATATAGATTTCTTATATGAATCCAAAGAAAACGATACTATTTATTTGCGGCTCGGTTAACCAGACTACGATGCTGCATGCAATTTCTTCTTATCTTAAAGATTATGATAGTTACTTTACACCTTATTACACCAACGGGCTTTTGAAATTACCTCTATGGCTAGGTCTTTTGAATTTTTCTGTTTTGGGAGGTAAGCTAAAAAAACTCACGGAGAATTATATTAAGGAACACAACCTGAAAATGGACTATGAAGGTAAGCTTAATGATTATGACCTCGTTGTAACATGCAGTGACCTTATGGTTCAAAAGAATATAAAAAATAAAAAGGTTATTCTTGTTCAGGAGGGAATGACTGACCCGGAAACTTTAGCATACCACATCGTGAAGTTCCTTCATTTGCCGCGATATCTTGGCGGCGGTACGGCATCGACAGGATTATCGGATACTTATAATGTTTTTTGTGTTGCTTCCGAAGGGTATAAAGATTTATTCGTAAAGAAAGGGTGCAATCCGGAAAAAATTTGTGTGACAGGTATTCCAAATTTTGACAACAGCAATGAATACTTGAAAAACGATTTTCCCCATCAAAAGTACGCACTCGTCTGCACTTCCGATTCAAGAGAAACCTATAAAACCGAAAACAGGAAAAAGTTCATCTTAAAAGCCCACGAGATTGCAAAAGGTAGGCAAATTATTTTTAAACTACATCCTAATGAAAATGTGAGCAGGGCAAAGCGAGAGATAAAGAAGTGGGCTCCCGGTTCTTTGGTTTACACTTCGGGAAATACTAACCACATGATTGCTAATTGTGATGTTTTGATAGCAAAATATTCATCAGTCGTTTATGTTGGATTAGTACTCAAGAAGGAGGTTCATTCATTATTCGATATGGATGAACTTATAGAATTAACACCTATACAGAATAGCGGAACTTCCGCAAAAAATATAGCAGAAGTTTGCAAACGATTTATGAATTAAGAAATTTATGCTTTTTTGTTTTAAATAGAGAAACGAAATTTTTAAACCTCAAGAACAAACCGAAAAGAACTTCGGAAAGTAGTTATATAGTTGAAAGATGGTAAATTAAATATACTGATCATAGTCCAGGCGAGAATGAGTTCAACACGTTTGCTAAATAAAATTATGATACCTCTTGCAGATAAACCCTTGCTCGTGCGAATGATGGAAAGGGTTACAGCTTCAAGGATTGCTAATAATTGTGTGGTCGCCACAACGGACTCTGAAGAAGATGATATTGTTGTAGAGATCTGTAAATCTGAAAATATTAAATGTTTTCGTGGTCATCCAACCGACCTTCTCGATAGACATTATAAAGCAGGTTTGGAGTTTAATGCAGACGTTGTTGTGAAAATTCCATCCGACTGTCCTTTGATTGACCATGAAATAATCGATAAAGTTCTTTGTTATTATATAAAAAATAAAGATAGGCTTGATTTTATAAGCAATCTCCATCCCGCAACTTATCCTGATGGAAATGATGTCGAGGTAATACCGATGAAAATATTAGAGACCGTGTGGCGTAAAGCAAAATTACCTTTAGAAAGAGAACATACCACTCCTTTTATATGGGAGAATCCCCAGCAGTTCATGATTGGAAACGTCGAATGGGAAACAGGGCTTGATTATTCTATGTCGCATAGATTTACAATTGACTATTATGAGGACTATGAATTTATTAAAAGTGTATATGATAATCTTTACAAAAAAAATCCATCCTTCGGATTAAATGATATACTAAGGCTATTGGATGAGGAGCCTGAGTTAATGGAGATTAACAAGAAGTATGCCGGGGTGAATTGGTACAGGAATCACCTGAATGAACTTAAAACAATTACAGAGGAGCAAACAAAACTTATTTAACAATCGTACTATAAATCTAATTTGTTATGGAAGCACAGAAATTACTAGAGTTAAAAAATATTGCTTATAGTGTTAGACAGCATATTATAAAAATGTCTACCGGCGGTGGATGTTTTATAGGTGCATCTCTGTCCTGCGTCGATCTAATTGTATATCTTTATAAAGAGTTTTTAAATATTAACAAAGATAATTTAAATGACTTAACCCGCGATTACCTCTTCCTATCAAAGGGTCATGTAGCACCTGTTTTGTATGGTACGTTTGCCGAGATTGGTTTGATAGATGAGGAAAGATTAAAGAATCATCTTAAACCAAACGATTATATTTACTGGCACCCTAACAGAAACATTGATGGTATTGAATTTCACTCTGGTTCATTAGGGCATTCATTGGGTATCGCAATCGGTGTTGCAATCGACTGCAAAATGAGAAAACAAGACAATAAAGTTGTTGTAATATTAGGAGACGGAGAGTTAAACGAGGGCTCAAACTGGGAAGCGGCTCTCGTTGCAAGTGCTAAAAAGTTAGATAATCTTATTGCAATCATTGATAGAAACCATTTGCAGGCAAATATGGAAACCGAAGATTTAATACCACTTGAACCTATTTCTGATAAGTTTGAAGCATTCGGATGGGGTACAAGGAAAGTTAATGGACACGATTTTGAAGACCTGGAAAAAACATTTTCGAAATTCCCTGTTAAAAATTCTGCCCCGAGCCTGATAATATCTGATACTGTTAGGGGAAAGGGACTTCAAAGCATTGAAGCTCGTACTGATAAATGGTTTGCTAATTTTACTTATGAAGAAGTAGAGATACTTTTAAAAGAGTTGAAGTAGTCAGTATTACAAAAATTTAATTACCGGTTGTAATGACATACGAAGAATTATTAGAAGAGCTAATTTATAAAGATGATCGAATAGTTATCGTCACTGCGGAAAACAGAGCTGTGTTAAGAAATATTCCAAATAAGATAGGAGATAAATTCATTGACACCGGAATAACAGAGCAAACTCTAGTCGGGGTCTCAGCAGGACTTGCTTTGCGTGGGAGAATTCCTGTTTCACATGCACTCGCCACATTTTTAACTATGAGAGCTTTCGAATTTATAAGAACTGATGTTGGTATTGGGAATTTACCCGTTAAACTTGTAGGGGGATTCCCTGGATTCTTATCAGAAGCAAACGGACCTACTCACCAGGCAATAGAGGACGTTTCAATTATGAGGGGGATTCCAAACGTTAATGTTTTCTGTCCCGCTGATAATGAAGATTTGTTAATTTGCCTTCAGAAAGTTATTGAAAGTTCGAATCCTTTTTACATTCGTTTTAATAATTCAGAATCAGTTATAAAACATAATAATGATTTTGAAATAGGAAAAGCAGAGGTGATATCTAAGGGAAGTGATGTTGTAATTTTGGTTTATGGGGTCTTATTTAGTCAGGCTTATAATGCAAAAAAAAACCTGGAAAAAGAAGGATATTCAGTAGGATTATTAAACATAAGAACACCTAAACCAATAGACGAACAACTAATTCTTGAAACGGCCATGTTCTCAAAATTAATTGTGACTATCGAAGATCATTTTATTACAGGGGGGCTTTTCTCAATTTTAGGAGAAATATTTTTAAGAAACAAAATTACGTGTGATGTTTTTCCAATTTCATTAGAAAATAGGTGGTTTAAGCCTTTATTGTTTAATGACATACTGCGGCACGAAGGTTTTACGGGAAATCAAATTGCAGAAAGAATTAAGAAACATATTCAAAAGTAAAGAGATGTGTTTTTACAAAATAAATATTACTTAACCAAATAAATTATATTTTATATGCCTAACAAAGTTGATCTTAATAAAGATTATCCGGATATAACAGAATCAAACAAGTTGTTCGATAGGTCCCATGGCTTGATGCCAGCTTATACACAGACATTAGCAAAAGGACCTACACAGTGGACGAAAGGAATTGCTCCTAAATATTTACGCAGGGGTAAAGGTTCACACGTATGGGACGTTGATGGAAACGAATACATAGATTTCAATATGGGGATTGGTCCTCTTGTCTTAGGTTATTGTTACGATAAAGTTGATAAAGCAATTAAAAAGCAGTTAGAAGATGGGATAACTTTTTCTCTTACCCATCCTCTTGAAGTGGAATTATCTGAAAAAGTAAGTGAAGTTGTTCCTAATGCAGAATCAGTTAGGTTTTCAAAAGCGGGATGCGACGTTACAACTGCTGCCATAAGATTAGCAAGAGCATTCACAAAAAGAGAAAAAGTTCTTTGCTGTGGTTATCACGGTTGGCATGATTGGTACATAACGGTAACTGATAGAAATGCCGGTATACCAAAGGTTTTAGAACAACTTACATATACAATTAATTATAACGACATAGACTCCGTTGTTCAA
>JADHVP010000032.1 GCA_016783945.1 Ignavibacteria bacterium | reverse complement strand
ATCTTGACCGCTAAAATCGGGTTTAATACTATGTGTTTGTGTTTGTGTTTTGTTGATTGCTTCCATAGGTTTTTATTATTTTGTTTTATTACAAATATAATAAACTTTTTGGAAGCTTGCTTTTTTAACATAAGGCCTGTGGAACTTATTTTTTAAATACAATCTATATAAACACTCTTTAGGAGTAGTGAAAGTTTCGGAAGACTCTGCTTGAACCTAAGTTTTTTGTCTATTTTCGCTGTTTTTTAAATAAAGTCACCTGTTTTTAACTCTTACCGAGCTCATTAAAGGTCTTACTGAGTTCAGAAAAACTTTTTTAGAATTCACTAAAGGTCTTATCGAGCTCACTAAAGCTCTTACTGAGTTCAGAAAAACTTTTTTAGAGTTCCCTAAAGGTCTTACCGAACTCAGAAAAACTTTTTTAGAGTTCCCTAAAGGTCTTACCGATATGGCTAAAGCTTTTTTCCGAAGGGATTTTTGGAACGAGGGAAATCAGTAGTTTATTTTTAAAATGAAAAAAGGTAAATTAGAATAAAGTAAATCTGCGAAGGAAAACATTTGAACAGGCAAACAATTTTAATAAAGGCAATCCCCTATTATACTCCTTTTTTTTAGGATATAAACTGTAGTTTGATTTGATAGGGGTTGCCTTGTTGGGATAAAATAATATTGAATTATTGGTTATGAAAAACATATTCAAAAAAATATTTAAAGATATATCTGTTTTTATTAAACGTAATTGGAAACATAGATTTCTAATATCACTTTCTATAATATTCCTTATTGCAATTATCCTTACATTAAGCCATATTGGTAAAGTAGGATTTGATGAATTTTATAATGAATTCAGAAACAAAGAAAAACCTTTTTATCTTGTTAATATAGCAATTGTCTTTGCTGCCCTTGCTACAGCAATATTTACTTATTGGAAAAATATAATAAATCAGCGTATAAGTTTAATTCAAGAGCAGACACGTCAGGATAATCTATATGCAAAAGCAATTAAATTATTAAATGAAGAAAATGATTTAACAACTCGTAAAGGTGGAGTTCATATACTAAAAGACCTTGCTCTGACAAGTTCAGCGCATGCTCAAAAATGTATAGATATGCTATGTTCACTCAATGAATCATGGATGCCAAAATTTCTGAATGATTATCCAGACTTTTTTAAATTGAATTCAAATTTTCCAAATATCAAAAATATTGATGAGTTAAAATTAACAAAAGATTTATTTATCAATGGTGACCTTAATGCATCAAGTTATATAGACCAAATTTCTCTGTCACAACTCGTTCTCAATTCAATGTCTTCAATAATAAATCACATTAGCACTAACGATGATTACAATGATACTTACGATCTCTCATACAAATACCTTTGTTCAATTGATCTTAACGGTATTAATTTTAAAAAATTCAAACTCAATAACCTAAATCTGCACTTTGCCAATTTAGGAAAAGCTAATCTACATTCTACATATTCACACGGGATAAATCTCAAATCAGCATATTTAGCTGAAGCTAATCTTCAATCAGCTGACTTAAATGAAGCCAATCTAAAGTCTGCTGTAATATTCAGAGCCAACCTTCGATCTACCGAATTAATCTTTGCTAACCTCCAACATATCAATTTAACGGAGGCAAACTTACAATCTGCTGAATTATATGGAGCAGATTTCCAACACGCTGATTTAAGTTATGCTAACCTTAAATCCACTGACCTAATATACGCTAAACTCCAGTTCTCAAAATTAGCTAATGCCAATCTTCAATACGCTGAATTAATTGAAGCCAAACTTCAATCAGCTGAATTATCAGGAACCGATCTTCAATACGCTAATTTAGAAGAAGCTAATCTCCAATATGCTAATTTAATTAACGCAAATTTCACAAAAGCTAATTTAACAAAAACCAACTTCCGAAATGCAAAAGGCATAAACGAAGCCATCTTCGATGAAAACAAAGAAAATGCTATCTTCACTGACAAAGATTATAAAAAGCACTATCCCGAAACATAAATAAAGCATTAGGCATAACACTCCAAGGTTTATACCGCAAGCGGGAAGTAGAAACGTGTTAGGATAACATTGCTAATGTTACCACTATAAAACCCCTCACAATTATTTACCTGTTTTATTATCATTTCAATACTGCTCAAATTTAATTACATTTTCCTAAAATAATTGTAAGCATTGTGAAAAGACCGTATCATCTGAAAATATTACTTTTATCTGTTCTGCTGCTTCTTTCATTCGGCACATCCTATTCACAGGTTGAACTCGTCAGCCCTTCGCATCCCGTGTATGATTACCTGAAACGAATGCAGTTAGAGGGAATGATTCCCGCTTATAACTCTGCAAACATCCCGATATCGAGAGGTGAGGTGGCGGGCTATCTGAAAATCATAGGGGAGAATTCGGGTAAGCTGACCGGTATCGATAAACAGTTCCTCTCTGATTATAAGGTTGAGTTTGAATACGATATGACGGGGCTAACAAAGAATCAAAGCTCGCTTTTCAGCAAGACCGGTATCAGTAACCTCTTTAATGATAAGAAGCAGAAGTACTTGTATAACTATGTGGATTCGAATGTCACATTTTTCTTAGATGGAATAGGCAGTTTATCACAGAGAGGTTCCGATGGTGATTCTATAGGGATTAATTCGATACTGCTCGGTGAAATCGGTTTTAGAATGCGCGGTACTTTGTTCAACAGTGTCGGGTATTATTTAAGACTCTCTAACGGGCAGAAATTGAACGGCGATTCAAAAGATGTTAAGTTTGCCGCATACACAGACCCTAAACTAAAAGCAAACACGAAATTTACACACGAAGAAAAGAACTTCGATACATTCGAGGGTTACCTGCGATACCAGACCGAGCGAAACTGGCTTGCACTGACAGTCGGGAGAGAAGCAATATACAACGGTTTCGGATATATAGACAGGTTGTTTCTGTCTAACAACACAGTACCTTTTGATTTTATTAAATTGGATTTAGCGTACAAAGCAATCAAGTATACTTTCATTTACGGAAGCATAAAAGGAGATTCACTCGGCAGAGACCTCGATTGGAAAAACATTGTAACTCACAGGCTTGATATTAATTTTTCGAAGCATTTCAAATTAGGACTATCGGAAGCAATCATCACGAGTAACTCGCCGTTTGATTTTACTTTCTTGAATCCGATTAGTTTTTTAACGTCGGCTGACCTTAACACGGGTGCCTTGCAAACAACAGAGAACAACACACTAACGGGTATCGATTTTGAAATTACACCTGCAAAGAACTTAGCGTTCCAGGGCTCTTTATTGATAGATGATTTAACTTTCGAAACGGTTTTCAAAGATGATTCCACAGCAAACGAAAATAAGTTTGCTTACCAGTTAGGTGCTTTATGGACAAACGCTTTTACGGTTCCGAATATAACATTAGCTTTGGAATACACAAGGCTCGATCCTTTTGTTTATTCCCATCGTTCGAATAAAAACACATACACAAATTGGGGAATGTCTCTCGGGCATGCACTTCCGCCCAATTCGGACGAAATAGCGGCTAAGCTGAAAGTCGATATTACAAGCAGGCTCAGGTTCGATTTCCTTTATCAAAAGCAAAGGTCAGCGAATGGTTTTCTGTATGACTCATTAGGAAATGTAATAAAGAATTATGGTGGTAATATTAACCGCGGTGACCACGATCAGCCAAGATATGGTAAGAATGAGTTTCTCGAAGGGAACAGGGTAGACAGACATATTTTTACTCTTAATCTTGTGTATGAACCGATTCGTCAGTATTTTCTCTTTTTAAAATATCAGTATAGGATTTCAGATCTTTTATATCTTTCTAAAAAGATTAAGGATTCTTACTACTGGATTACACTCAGGATTGATTATTAAAATCTTCTCAAACAATATAGAAATTATTTTTATTTTTAATGGAGCTTTTTAAGATAGGATTTTTAACGGTAAAGCTTATAGACTTTATTGACATATTGATTGTCACGTATATCTTCTTCAAGCTGTACAAATATTTGAAAGGTACGATTGCTTTTCAGATATTTATTGCTTTATTGTTTATAATTGGATTTTCGTTTCTTGCACAGGTATTTAACATGAAAGCAATGGGATGGCTGCTCGGCAAGTTGACGGATATCTGGGTGATTGCTTTCATAATTCTTTTCCAGCCTGAGATAAGGAGGCTGTTGCTTATTCTGGGCAAGACGAGGTTTGCAAGACTCTTTCTGAAGATTAACGTTCGTGAAAACGTAACCGAGGTTGTGGAAGCATGTATTGATTTTCAAAAGAAAGGATGGGGTGCTCTTTTCGTTATAACCAGAACAACCGGTATTCAGAATATTGTAGAAACAGGAGAACAAATTCAAGCGAGAATAAACAAGGAACTGTTAATTTCTATATTCAATCCGAAATCCCCGCTGCATGACGGTGCAGTAATTATATCCAATAACAGGATCGAAGCAGCAAGATGTTTGCTTCCCTTATCGGGAGTTGATTTTATTGAAAATAGAAGCCTCGGAACGAGACACAGAGCAGGCTTGGGTGTTTCCGAAATCTCGGATGCAATTGCAATTATAGTATCGGAAGAAACATCGATAGTATCGATTGCTGAAGATGGTAAACTTTATGTATGTGGAACAATAGATGATCTTAAAGATAAATTGAAAGAAGCAATGAGCAGTGAGAGTGCTTCGGGTTCGTTAAACAGTGTTTTTGGAAATCCAGAAACTACGGAAAATTAAATGAGTTGATTTAATTATGAGGTACGGGAAATAAAATGGGTTTAAATTTATATGGATTAAAACGCCGGGAGTTAGTTGAGCAGCTTCACAGGTTAGGGATTAAAGATAAAAACGTTTTAAAAGCTCTTAATACAGTTAAGAGAGAGCTCTTTGTGGGTGAGGAGTTCAAGCGATTTGCATACGATAATAATGCACTCCCAATAAGTTCCAACCAGACAATTTCTCAGCCCTATACGATCGCATTTATGACAGAGTTATTGGCAGTAAAGAAAGGAGATAGTATATTAGAAGTAGGAACGGGTTCCGGTTACCAGGCGGCGATTCTTTGCGAAATGGATGCAGATGTTTATTCAGTTGAAAGGCTAGAAGAATTATCTGTTCAGGCTAAAGCATTGTTGGATAAATTAAATTATAAAGTTAAGATTAAATGCGATGATGGATCTATGGGTTGGAAAGAATATTCCCCCTTTGACGGAATCATTGTGACAGCAGGAAGTCCTAAAGTTCCTAAATCGTTAACAGATCAACTGAACATTAACGGACGGCTTGTAATTCCAGTGGGTGACAGATCATCGCAGAGACTGATTCACGTCAGGAAAGTAAAAACGAAAGATAACAAAATTAAGTTATTAAAGGACCAGTATAAAGATTTCAGGTTCGTTCCTTTATTAGGTGAAGAGGGATGGTAAGCAGATCTAATTGACCTAATTGACCTAAAATAGAAATACCAAGAATGTTTCAATGAAATGTTATTAGTGCTTTTTGGAAATTAAAGATTCTTATTATACAATTGAAGAGAGTAAAGTAGTTACTGTTAAAGTTAACAGGTCGAATTTTATTGCACAGGCTTTTCCGGTTGAATCTGACCGGGATATTTCGGAAGTTTTAGATAATGTAAAGAAAAAATATTACAACGCACGTCATCATCCTTTTGCATACAGAATCGGGTTAGAAAATATTAATTTCAAAGCCAATGATGACAGCGAACCCTCGGGAACAGCGGGAAAACCAATACTTGAGGTTATTTATAAGTTTAATTTGACGAATGTGTTGGTTGTTGTTACAAGATATTTTGGTGGAGTTAAATTAGGCGTCGGTGGTTTACGAAGAGCCTACTTTGATGCTGCAGAAGAATGCATCAAGTCAGCTAAGATAATTGAGAGATTTCTTTATGAAAATTTAAAGCTTGAATTTGAATATAAATTCATGAATGGCGTAATGAAACTGCTTGAAGATGAGAATGTAAAAATTAATAAGAATGAATCGGATGAAAAAGTTAAACTTAATTGTGAAGTGAGATTATTGAAAACAAATAAAATAAAGGAAGATTTGGTAAATATCACGAACGGGACTGTTAAAATTTCTTCAACATAAATTAAACTCAAAAATGTTTTATGAATAAAACGGCTGCTTTTATTTTTGTATTATTTTTTTATTGCCTGAATGCATTTCCTCAAGTCGAGAATGTACCTTTATCGAATAAGGTATATGATTTTCTGAAGCTGATGAGTGTCAAAAAAATAATTCCAAGCATAAACGATGATGATCCAAATTTGTCCAGGCGAGATGTAGCTGATTTTTTGAGTCAGATTGATTCTAAATCAATTGAATTGAGTAATACAGAAAAGAAGCTTCTTAATAAATATAAGATTGAGTTTGTACCTAGGGAAAGGAACCGGGAAAACACATCAGTTATGTTTGATGGAAAGGGAAAATTTTTGAAGAGGTTTGGTGAGATTTTCACAAAGAAGAAAAAATATCTTTACGCATTAGATAAAGAAAATAACAACCTCTATGTAGAAGGTCTTGGCAATCTATATATCTCTCAAGAGATTAAGCCTAACAAAAAACATACCGCATCACTGATGGATGTTGGCATCAGAGCGAGAGGTACATTATTTAATCATCTTGGTTATAATATTTCAGTATTAAAAGGTGCAGTCATAGGCTCAAAAGATTTAGCGGTAACAACAGAGCCAAATATAAAAACTACTTTCCACATTGCTGCGATTACAGAAGATATAAATAGTTATGATTTTGCAAACGGGTACGTAAGATACCATACAGAGCCTATGGAAGATATGGACCTTTCAGTTCAGTTAGGAAGAGAGCAATTAAAATATGGCTTTGGATATAGTGACCGTTTAGCGTTATCCGGTAATAATCCAAATATGGATTTTATTAAATTTAAATTTAAATACGGTGTAATAAACTACTCCTCGATTACTGCATCAACGGTAGGCGAGTTTAAGCAGATTAGAAATGACAGATATACAAAATACTTTGCTGCAAACAGGTTGAAGTTATCATTCCCTGATGTTTTAGATTTTGGAATCGGTGAAAGCGTCATCTATTCGTCGCGTGGTATTGAGCTTGCATATCTAAATCCTCTTGTCTTTTACAAGTTTGTTGAAATGTCGTTGCAGGATAGGGATAATGCAACAGTATTTTTCGATGTGCAGACTCATTTTCTTAAAAATTTAGAGTTTCAAGGGACATTCTTTCTTGATGAGAATATCTTGTTTAATTTATCGGAGTTAGACCAATATATTAATAAAACTGCATATCAAATAGGAGCATACGTTTATGAACCTGCGAACATCGAAAATCTATCTTTTATTTTAGAGTACACAAGGATAAGACCATATGTCTACACTCATTTTGATCCAAAAAATACATACACAGCATTTGGTGTTATTCTCGGACATGAGATAGGACCAAACGCTGACCAATTGTACACAAAACTTGCGTATAATTTCAGTGAATGGGTTTCACTCAGTATGGAATATCAAAAAATTAGAAAAGGTAATAATATTGTGGATGCAAATGGTAATTTGATACGAAATGTAGGAGGTGATGTCTTTCAAGTTCATCGTGAGGGTATTGATTCTGATGAAGCAATATTTTTGGATGGCGAAAGAGTTAATACCGATTATGTATTAATCAAATTAAGTGTAGAACCCATAAGGGATTTTATTTTTGATTTTAATTACGTTTACAGAATTGACAATAATATTACGAACGGGTTTAAAACAGATTTCAGTTATGCATTTCTCAGAATGAATATAGAATATTAGTAAAGATTTAGTTTGGAAAATTTAATCTAAAATAATCTTCTCTTACCTGTAAATTATAGAAATTACAATTTATTAAAGGTTAAATATATAATAATTAATCTTGACTAAGAATATGAATTTTAGTATTTTCAAGATTCAAAATTTTATTGTATAACTATATAATTTTTCTAATAATTTGCCAACAATTAATCAATTAATACGGAAAGGCAGGAAAGTACAAAAGTTAAAGAGTAAAGCCCCGGCGATGGAATCATGTCCCCAGAAAAGAGGAGTTTGTACAAGAGTATATACAACGACCCCAAAGAAACCGAACTCAGCTTTAAGAAAAGTTGCAAGGGTTAGATTAACAAATGGTATCGAAGTTACTGCTTATATTCCCGGAGAAGGACATAATCTTCAGGAACACTCTATAGTTCTAATTAGAGGGGGTAGGATTAAAGATATACCTGGAGTAAGATATCATATTATTAGAGGTGCTTTAGATACTGCTGGTGTTGAGAACAGGAAAAAAGCCCGGTCTAAATATGGGGCGAAGAGAGCGAAAGAGACAGTTGTAAAATAAAGTAGTTTTTTAAAATTTAAATCTAAATCAATACAATTTTATATTACTAATGAGAAGAAAAAGAGCTGAGAAGAGAATTAGAATACCGGATAATAAGTATAATAATATACTGATTGGAAGATTCATTAATAATCTGATGAAGAAAGGTGAAAAACAGTTAGCAAATAGAGTATTCTATAAAGCATTTAATATTATAGAAGAGAAAACAAAGAGTGATCCTCTGGAAGTTTTTAATAAAGCATTAAACAATGTTCAACCTTCTATTGAAGTTAGGTCTAAAAGAGTTGGTGGTTCAAATTATCAAATACCAACTGAAGTTAGACCGGATAGAAGAATTGCTCTTGCTATAAAATGGATTTTAACATATACAAAAGCAAGAAATGAGAAAACAATATCATTAAGATTAGCAAATGAATTAATGGCAGCCGCTGTTGGTGAAGGCAGTTCGGTAAAGAAAAAAGAAGACGTTCATCGAATGGCTGAAGCTAATAAGGCATTCGCACATTTTAGATGGTAATAGTAAAATTTTAGAAGAAGTATATAAAAAGTATAAGGACAAGTTTATAACAGAATATGCCAAGACGTATAGAATTAAATAAAATCAGAAACATCGGAATAATGGCTCATATAGATGCCGGTAAGACAACTACGACCGAGAGAATTCTCTATTATACCGGTAAATTGCATCGTATGGGAGAAGTTCACGATGGTGGTGCAGCAATGGATTGGATGGAACAGGAAAAGGAAAGAGGAATTACTATTACTTCAGCTGCGACTACGTGTTATTGGAATGATCATAGGATTAATATTATAGATACCCCGGGTCATGTGGATTTTACCGCTGAAGTTGAAAGATCATTAAGAGTTCTCGATGGTGCTGTAGCACTTTTTTGTTCTGTCGGAGGTGTTGAACCTCAATCCGAGACGGTTTGGAGACAAGCTGATAAGTATCAAGTTCCAAGAATAGCATTTGTGAATAAGATGGACAGAGTCGGAGCTGATTTCATTAATGCAGTTCAAATGATGAAAGAAAGATTGAAAGCAAATGCCGTTCCAATTCAATTGCCAATCGGTCAGGGTGTTATTTTTGCAGGTATAATTGATTTAATTACAATGAAGGCGAGAATGTATAATGAGGAGACTTTAGGTGCAACTTTTGAAGATGTAGAAATCCCAGACTCATTTAAGAAACAGGCAAATGAATACAGACTGAAATTGCTTGAAGCTGTATCGGATGTCGATGACACTCTTCTTGGAAAATTTCTTGAAGGTAAGAATATAACTAAAGAAGAAATTACTAAAGTCTTACGTCAGGCTACTATTGAAGTAAAAATTATTCCTGTATTGTGCGGATCATCTTTCAAAAACAAAGGTATTCAAAGTTTACTCGATAAGGTAGTTGAATTGCTTCCAGCTCCTTCTGATATAGATGAGATAATTGGGCATCACATTCATAAAGATGATCATATTATCAGGAAAATATCCGATGATGAAAAGTTTACTGCTTTAGCTTTTAAAATTATGACTGATCCTTATGTTGGGAAACTGACATTTTTCAGAGTCTATACTGGAAAAGCTTCAGCCGGCAGCTATATTTATAATTCTGTTACTGGTAAGAAAGAGAGATTTGCAAGGATACTACAAATGCATGCAAACAGCAGGGAAGATATTAAAGATGTTTATTGCGGGGATATTGCGGCAGCTGTTGGATTTAAAAATACGAGAACAGGCGATACTTTATGTGATACAAGTGATCCGATAGTTCTTGAGCAAATTTCATTTCCGGAGCCTGTAATTCAAATTGCTATTGAACCTAAAACAAAAGCGGATCAGGATAAACTAAGTTTATCCTTAGCTAAGTTGTCTGATGAAGATCCAACTTTCAGTGTATTCATTAATGAAGAAACCGGTCAAACTTTGATTTCCGGAATGGGTGAATTGCATTTGGAAATTATTGTCGATAGATTACAAAGAGAGTTTAATGTTTCAGCTAATATTGGGAAACCGCGGGTTGCATACAAAGAAACAATTAGAAGCAAAGTTTCTCAAGAAGGAAAATTCGTCAGACAATCAGGCGGCAGAGGGCAATATGGTCATGTTAAGATAGAGATTGAACCAAATGAGAAGGGAAAAGGTTATGTATTCGAAAATGCAATCGTAGGTGGAGTAATTCCGAGAGAATATATTCCATCTGTGTCTAAAGGTATTCAGGAAGCAATGAGAAATGGTGTTCTTGCCGGATACCCAATTGAAGATATAAAAGTCAAGCTATACGATGGATCTTTTCATGATGTCGACTCTTCCGAAATGGCGTTCAAAATCGCAGGTTCGATTGCATTGAAAGAAGGTATAAAAAAAGCTAATCCTGTTTTACTTGAACCGATAATGGATGTTGAAATTGTAACTCCTGAAGAATATATGGGTGATGTTATGGGTGATATGAGTTCAAGAAGAGGAAGAGTTGAAGGTATGTCGCAGAGAAGTGATGCACAGGTAATTAAAACATTAGTTCCGTTATCAGAAATGTTTGGATACGCAACCATATTAAGATCTATGACACAGGGAAGAGCTATTTATTCGATGCAGTTTTCTCATTACGATGAGATACCAAAATCTATTTCAGATCAACTTGTAGAAAAAGTAAAAGGAAAAGAAACAGTCATAAGTTAATAAGTTGATTTTATTCTTATTATACTCGGGTCAGTTCTTTATTTTGAGTTGAATATTTAGAGCAGAACTCGTCGATTAGGTGCGATAAGCGTTCTATAAAAATTCTCTTTACAATTAAGAAGAATAATTGTGAGGAGAGTTTTCCGGGTCTGGGTCAGTAGCTCAGATGGTTAGAGCGCGTGCCTTATAAGCACGAGGTGGGAGGTTCAATTCCTCCCTGACCCACTATTTAGTTATTAGCAGCTTATTTGATTTACATGAAGTTAATCATTTATTATTAAATTAAATAATTTAAAATCCATATAAAGGAGAAACAAATAAAATGGCAAAAGAAAAATACGATGTTACAAAACCGCATGTGAACATCGGAACTATTGGCCATGTTGACCATGGAAAGACGACCTTAACGGCAGCTATAACAATGTTGCTTTCTATGAAAGGTGGTGCAAAAGTCAAGAAATTCGAAGAAATTGATAAAGCCCCTGAGGAAAAAGCAAGAGGTATTACTATTGCAACTGCACACGTCGAGTATGAAACAGATAAAAGACACTATGCTCACGTAGATTGCCCGGGTCACGCTGACTATATTAAAAACATGATAACAGGTGCTGCTCAAATGGATGGTGCTATTCTTGTTGTTGCAGCTACAGATGGTCCAATGCCGCAAACCAGAGAGCACATACTTTTAGCTCGTCAGGTTGGTGTTCCAAGAATAGTAGTATATTTGAATAAAGTAGATGCGGCAGATCCAGAATTATTGGAATTAGTTGAAATGGAAGTTAGGGAATTACTTACAAAATATGAATTTCCTGGCGATGAAATTCCTGTTATTAAAGGAAGTGCTTTGAAAGCTATGGAGGCTGGTCTTGAAGAAAGCGTTGATGAAAATGATGAAAGATTCAAATCTATTTATGAATTAATGGAAGCTATCGATAGTTACATTCCGGAACCAGAAAGAGATGTTGATAAACCATTCTTAATGTCAGTTGAAGATGTTTTCTCTATTACAGGTAGAGGTACTGTTGCGACAGGTAGAATTGAAAGAGGAAAAGTAAAAGTTGGTGAAGAAATTGAATTAATAGGATTAGGCGCTCACAAAAAAACTGTTGCAACTGGAACAGAAATGTTTAACAAGCAACTTGATGAAGCAGTTGCAGGATACAATTGTGGTATATTGTTAAGAGGTATTGATAAGAATGAAATTGAAAGAGGAATGGTGTTAGCAAAACCCGGTTCAATTACACCACATACAAAATTCGAAGCTCAGGTTTATGTGCTATCTAAAGAAGAAGGTGGAAGACACACTCCTTTCTCGACAAATTACAGACCACAATTCTATTTTAGAACAACGGATGTAACCGGTGTAGTTACTTTACCCGAAAATATTCAAATGGTTATGCCCGGTGATAATGTGGAAAAATTATTTGTTGACCTTATTGCCCCGATTGCTATGGAAGAGGGTTTGAAGTTTGCTATCAGAGAAGGTGGAAGAACTGTAGGAGCCGGAATCGTTACAAAGATTATTGAATAGATTTGTTAATGCATAAAATTAATTAAACATTGGCAACACAAAAAATAAGGATAAAATTAAAATCCTACGATCATACTTTACTTGATAAATGGACTGAAAGGATCATTAAAACTATAAAATCCACTGGAGCTATAGTTAGCGGTCCTATTCCACTTCCTACAAGAAAGAATGTGTATACTGTTCTTAGATCTCCACATGTTGATAAGAAATCTCGGGAACAGTTTGAGACAAGATCTCATAAAAGATTGATTGATATATTAAATTCATCGAATAAAACTGTTGATGCTTTAACGAAGTTAGATCCTCCCGGTGGAGTAGATATAGAGATCAAAGTATAAATCTTCGGAACGTTAAATAATATTTATAATGACTGGAATATTAGGAAAAAAAATTGGTATGACTACATACTTTGCGGAAAATGGCGATGCTGTACCATGTACAGTTGTCGAAGCAGGACCTTGCTATGTCACACAGGTTAAAACCGTTAAAAAAGATGGCTATAAAGCTGTTCAACTTGGTTTTGGTTCAAGAAGAGAAAAAACCGTTAATAATCCTCAAAGAACTATATATAAAAAATTAAAAATCTCCCCTGCAAGATTTGTAATGGAAATAAGGGATTTTTATAAAGAAGATGTTAAACAAGGTGACCAGATCAATGTTGATATGTTTAATGAGGGTGATTCGGTTAAAGTCTCCGGAACATCTAAAGGAAAAGGATTTCAGGGAGTAATAAAAAGACATGGATTTGCTGGCGGTGTAAGAACACATGGTCAAAGTGATAGAGAAAGAGCTCCCGGGTCTATAGGTCAGAGTTCTTATCCTTCAAGAGTTTTAAAAGGAATGAAAATGGCTGGAAGAATGGGTGGTAAACGTGTTTCGGTTCAAAATTTAAAAGTAGTGAAAATAATACCTGACTCTAACTTAATGCTTATTAAAGGAGCAATCCCCGGAGCTAATACAGGATTTGTAGAAATTTATAAAAATTAAATATGGAATTAAAAGTATTAAAAATTGATGGGTCAGAAAGTGGTGAAAAAGTGAATTTACCATTAGAAGTTTTTGGTATTGAACCTAATCATCATCTTATCTATCAAGCAGTAAGAAGTTATTTATCTAATAAAAGACAGGGAACTCATAAGGCGAAGGAAAGAAGTGATGTAAGGGGAGGCGGTAAAAAGCCTTTCAGACAAAAAGGTACAGGCAGGGCAAGACAGGGAACGAGCAGGTCGCCTATAATGAAAGGTGGGGGAACAACTTTTGGTCCAAGACCTCACAGGTATTACTTAACATTACCCAAAAAGGCTGCAAGACTTGCAAGAAAAAGTGCGTTAAGCATTAAAGCTAAGGGAAAAGAAATATTAATAATCGAAGATTTTAGTTTCGAAGAACCGAAGGCGAAAGATCTTTTTAATATAATTCGTTCTTTGAATCTGGAAAACAAAAAGACATTACTTCTTACCCCGAATAAAAATGATAATTTATACAAATCCGGGAGGAATTTACCGAAAGTAAATGTAATGATATCGGATAAAGCAGCAACTTATGATCTCTTGAATAATAAAATGATATTGTTACAAAAATCAGCTATTGAAAATTTATGCAGAAGCCTCATATCAAATTAATATTTTAGTTTATGAAAAGAATACTTTATAGACCGTTAATAACAGAAAAAAATACAGCTATACAAGAGTTGCACAATCAGTACTCTTTTGAGGTTTCAAAAGATGCCAATAAAATAGAAATTGCTAAAGCTGTTGAAAAAAAGTTTAACGTTAGAGTTGTCGATGTAAAGACTTTAATCCATAAAGGTAAAAAGAAGAGTCAGCTTACAAAGCGGGGAAGGTTTGAAGGTTACAGGGCAGATAGGAAGAAAGCCATTGTATCTCTTCACAAAGATGATAAGATTGATTTGTTAGGTACTGCTGAGTTATAAATACAATTTTTGAATTTGTGTTATCCTCTGTATACTTATAATTTAGAAAACTTGATTTTTATAATTGAGTTATAGCATTTCGCAAAGCAAAAAATTTGGGTACGAATTTGTTAAAGGTATTTCAAGATAGACATATGATGAAACTTAGTTACTTACTTTTGCGTTCTAAATTTGTGATTGATGGGTTTGTGATAAGGATTTGAGAACTTATGAAGGATAAGTTATATTTTTAAAGTTATCTTGAAAAAAATTTAATAATAAATAAAAATAAATGAAATTAGGCAAACAATATACCAGTAGAGAAAATCAGTCTACTGACATTTATTTAAAAGAAATAAGTAAGACCACACCATTGAATGTTGCTCAGGAAATCGCATGTGCAAAAAGAATTAAAAAAGGTGATAAGAGTGCTTTAGATGAATTAGTAAAGGCAAATTTAAGATTTGTTGTGAGTGTTGCAAAACAATATCAGAACCAGGGGCTTTCTTTGAACGATCTCATCAACGAAGGGAATTTAGGATTAATAAAAGCAGCAAAGAAGTTTGATGAAACACGTGGTTTTAAATTTATTTCTTATGCAGTCTGGTGGATAAGGCAGTCAATTTTACAGGCGTTGGCAGAGCAATCAAGAGTTGTAAGATTGCCTTTAAATATAGTTCAACAAAAAAGTAAGATTGCGAAAACAATAGGGCAATTAGAGCAAAGCAACGAAAGAACACCGAATGTTTTAGAAATTGCCGAGCAGCTTGATATGAGTATTTATGAAGTTCAGGAGACTCTGAAAAATTCCGGTGGGCATGTATCTATGGATGCTCCGAGTATACATGGTGAAGACACTAAGTTGATTGACATTATGCCAAACAAACATGAGAAATTACCCGATACAGCCTTACTAAAGGATTCGTTAAGAATTGAAATTGAAAGATCGCTCGATACTCTTTCACAAAGGGAAAAGGAAGTAGTGAAATTATATTATGGCTTGGAGAAGGAGAATCCATTAACGTTAGAAGAAATTGGTGATAAGTATAAACTGACACGTGAAAGGGTGAGACAAATAAAGGAAAAAGCTATAAGAAGATTAAGACAGGCTTCAAGATCCAAAGCCCTTAAAGCATATTTGGGACAGTAAAATAAAATTTTATTTAGAAGTTCAAATGCAATTTACATTTAAAATGTGAATTGCATTTTTTATTTTGGATTGAATGCCCCGTTAGGCTAATGGATAAACCTTCTGACTACGGATCAGATATTAGAGGTTCGAATCCTCTACGGGGTACAAAAAGAAATATAAACAAACAAAAACAATGTTTTTATAGAATTTATTTTATTTCCCTTCTTTTTGTTATTGTTACTATTTTCAATTTTTGTTACTTTTTGTTACCCAGTTGTTACCAAAAAGGTAACAAGTTTCGTAACAAAAGTTTGAAATAAATTTGAGAAAAAAGTTGAAATGGTAAAGTTAAGAAAAAAAAACACCTCGAACAAAAGACAAAGTCTTTATCTAGATATTTATTATAATGGAAAACGGAGTTATGAGTTTTTAAAAATATATTTAACGAAGGATAGAGTTCATAATAAAGACGTTATGAATTTGGCTGAAAGCATCCGCGCAAAAAGAGAACTCGAAATTAATACACAAGAACATGGTTTCATTCCTACCTATAAAAAGAAAATACGATTCGTTGATTATTATGAAACTGTTGCTTTAAAAAAAGATCAGAAGAAAGGTTCTACATATATATCAACACTTGCACACTTGAAGAGATGGAAAAAGGGTGACATACCAATTGCAGCAATTAATGAGCATTGGATTGAAGATTTTGAAAAATATTTAAAAGACATTGTTTGTGAAAATTCAATTCTAACTTATTTCAATTCTCTTAAGGCGGTCTTGAATATTGCAGTTAAAGAAAAGTTCATTGGAGTTAATCCTTTCACTTATTACCGAAAGATGAGAAAACCAGATGTTGAAAGAGTCTATCTCACAATAAATGAACTACGAAAGCTTGCAAGTACTGAAAGTGATAGACCGGAAATAAAAAGAGCATTTCTATTTGCATGTAATACTGGTTTAAGATTATCAGATGTTCAAAATTTGAAATGGGAAAATATTAGAGGTGATAAACTTGACTACAGACAACAAAAAACACAAGGTTTTGAATACTTACCCTTATCATCAACTGCGCAAAAATTAATTTACAAAGATGGAAGAAAAATATTAAAAATGCCAAATGAGAAAGTTTTCGAATTACCATCCCAACAAACAATTACACTTGCGCTAAAACGATGGAGTAAAATTGCTGGGATAACTAAGAAAATTACTTTTCATACTGCAAGACATACTTTTGCAACTGTTGCACTCACACGAGGTGTGGATCTATATACTGTCTCAAAACTGCTCGGTCATACTGACATTAAGAACACACAGATATACGCGAGGGTTGTCGATGACAAGAAACAAGCAGCAATTCTTTAAGAAAGGGACTATACACTTAACATTTAAGGACGATAAACTTTGGGAGAAATTTAATCTTGAAGCTGCAAGAGGTAAAAACTGGTTACCACCGGCAAGTACAAACGGAAAGCCGAAGGAAAGCGACTCGAAACCAAAGTTAGTTTTAGAGTTATTTTAACAACACACACAATTATCTATATTTAAGAAACAGCTAACTTAAATCTAAAGAAGTAAAAAAATGGAACTCAATCCAATGTTTGAAAGTGAATTAAGACCATATATTGATGAAGCAAATGGGGAATTGGAATGATGAATTTCTCGAGGAATTAATTATTATTATTTATAAAATTATAATAACTTTTCCATACTACTTTACATAATTTGTTAATTATATTACAAAACGAAAATAAGGTAATACTTATAAAATATACATTTGTCGGAAAATGACGAAATGAGGGGTTACGAATTCTATGCTATAAGGAAAACTGAAATCTATGAGTCCCCTGCATTTAGGCTTTTGAAAAGTAGAAAATGAAATTGATCAGTTAAGTATAAATTGAATTACTAAAACATTATTCATTTATTTTATAAGTCTCATATTATTTAAAAGTAAATTTTTGTATTTTATATCATAGTATCTTGAGATCATTAATATCTACAAACATTTTAATAAAGCTTTTAATACAGTAAGGGCTAAGTAAATTAATGCAAACTTTATAATAATACTAGTTGAGTATTACTGTAGAGGTTGCAAAAATTATATTGTTGAACGTTAAAACAGAACTTCTGTAGTGAGAAATGTAATCGCAAGTGGTGTGCATTTCTATAAACTATAAATGGATGGTTTACAAATCTAATAATGATAATTATTTATAAAATATCTTTAAGAAAATTTTTAGAGGAGAAATATGATTTTTGATTTTAACAATCCATGGCTAATTGGAATAGTCGGTGGTGCTGTTGGAGCTATACTAGCTGGAATTATACTATATTTCCTTATAGACTATAGAAAGGACAAAAAATCAAAAAGAGTTTTTTGGACCCGTATAAATGATGCAGATAATCTTTTGGGAAAAAATTTGTATGAAGGTGCATTAGAAATATACAAAGATATTTTAAGAAATATTGCAGAAGGAAAAAATCCTGAATTCTATGCACATATCAAGAACAAGGAAGGAATATGTTACTCGGGTTTTGCAAAAACAATAGACAAAGAAGAAAACCTCACTAAAGCGATTCGTTCCTATGAAGAAGCGTTGAATATCAGAACTGTTAAAAAATTCCCATTTGATTATGCTACAATTCAGAATAATCTTGGAATTGCATATTGGGGTCTTTCTGAAATACGGGATAAAGAAGATAATCTCGCAAAAGCTGTTAAAGCATTTGAAATGGCTCTTAAAATAAGAACTATTAATGATTCCCCACTTGGTAATGCAATGACCAAGAACAATTTGGGAAATGCATATTTGAATTTTGCAGAAGTTAGAAACAAAGAACAAAACCTTATGAAGGCAATTAAAGCTTATGAAGAAACATTAGAAATTTATAATATAACAAAATACCCAATATTTTATGCAACCACACAAAATAACCTTGGAACTGCTTATAGCACATTAGCTGAAGAAGGTGAAGAGAAAGAAAAATTTGTTACCAAGGCGATTCGTGCCTATGAAGAAGCTTTAAAAATTAGAACTATTGAAAAATACCCGAGTGAATATGCAATGATACAAAACAATCTTGGTACTGCATACTGCACTCTTGCTGAAGTTCAGGATAAAGAGGTAAACACAAACAAAGCAATCCGTGCTTATGAAGAAGCTTTAAAAATAAGAACAATTGAAATAAATCCCAATGAGTATGCTATGATACAAAACAATCTTGGTACTGCATACAGAACTATAGCAGAAATTCAGGATAAAGAATGTAACCTTGCTTTAGCGATACAGGCTTATTTAGAAGCTTTGAAAATAAGAACTGTAGAGCAATACCCTATTTATTATGCAACAACTCAAAATAATCTTGGGTCTGCATACAGGAATCTTGCTGAAGTAAGAGATAAAAAGAAAAATCTTAATAAAGCGATCCAAAATTATAAAAACTCTCTTAAAATATATACAGTAGAGAAGTACCCATTGTATAATAAAATAGTTAAATCAAACATGGATTTAGCAAAACAGAAAATGAAGGAATGATATATTAAACTTTTCAATAATATTCTTTACAATGTTCCAAGGTTGCAAAATGTAATATTTAAATGCTTATAAAAAATATTCACTAATTTATATAGATGTTAACAATTTCAAAATAAAATAAAACAAATATGAAAAAAATAATTATCATAATAATTCTCCTGATTTTTCCATATGTAAGCTCTTATCCTCAAACAGTGTCTGACATTTTAGAATATGCATTACCTTCAGTTGTAACTGTAGCAATATTCAAAACAGAAGATGCTTCAAGAATGTTAGGATTCGTCGATGAAAAAATGAGAGGTGATAATATTGATATAGCTTATGAAAAAATTTTGGATTTAAGCGGTGCAAAGTCGACAGGTTCAGGATTTGTAATTGAAAGAAATGGAGAAAAATATGTAATAACCAATGCACACGTGATAGACAATGCTTCCTCAGATAAAGGGAGTATCGTAGCGTATACTATTAATAGAACAAAATATGATATGGAATTAGTAGGAGGTGACACATTTTATGATATCGCAGTTCTGAAATTTCTTGACATACCTGGTCCCGAAATAAACACAATAGATTTTAGAAATACAGAAGTAAGAATTGGTGAACAGGTTTATGCGTTAGGTAATCCATTAGGTGATTATCCTTACTCCGTATCTGATGGAATTATAAGCGGCAAAAACAGAATACGAAAAGGTATAATGGGAAAGTTCGGTTTTCTGCAAACTACAGCAACGATTATATGGGGTAATAGTGGAGGTCCTTTGATTGATATAAATGGTGAAGTCGTCGGAATAAATTCACAAATAGAAATTGTCCAGAAACAATTTCAGTCTTTCATACAACCACAAATCAATTTCGCTCTTGAATCTTCAATTTGTAATAAATTAGTTAACGATATTATTGACTTTGGAATTGTCAAGAGAGCTTACTTAGGGATTGAAATTTCTAAAACAAAAAAAATTCCGTCGAGGAAAGAAAAGTTTTTAAATTACTCCCTTATTATTACCGGAATAATTGAAGGATCACCAGCTGATAAAAGTGAGAGTTTAAAAAATAAAATAGGTTATAAAATTACCGAAATAAATAATATTGAGGTTAAAAATCTTCAAGAGGTTCTTTGTGAATTTGAAAAAATCATTCCCGGAGAAAACGTTAATTTACATATTAATCAAAATACTGATCATGAAAATATAGAAATAAAATCTGAAATCCTTAAATCAGATGAATTAGAAAAAATTGCATACTATGCTCTAAAAGATCTTGGAACATTCAAGATTAAAAGCGAGGAAGAAGGTGTGTATTTGGAAGATCCAAAATATTCAAGGGAATGGAAAATTATGTCCGCCGGGATCGTGTTTAGCAAGAACAATAAATTCTTATGGAAAATCAAAAATATGTTTGATCTGGGTGCAGCATTAAGATTTTCCGGACCGTATGGTGTACTTGATTGCTGTCTTTTAAAACGAGGAGATTATGAAGGAAATGCTAAAATTGAAACATTGCATCTATCAGGAAATGAAAATGAATATAAGTATACCATTTGGTATTAGTTAAATCTCATAAGACTACAAAATAAAAAATTAATTTATAATATTTCTATTCATTAAAAAGATTATAATGAAACCAATGAAAAATAAATTATTCCGGATTTTCTTTTTTTTAATTAATTTTCTAATTTTCTTTTCATCCGTATCCCAAACTCAAACAAAAAGAGCATTATTGATTGGTATAAATACATATGTTCCGGAAAACATAACTGAAAATACTCAAAGGAATTGGAGTAATCTTGATGGTCCGGTTAATGATGTAGAATCTATTAAAGCTGTCATCTTATCAAAGTACGGTTTTGAATCTGATAATATAACAACGCTGCTTGATGCAGAGGCAACACGTGAGAATATATTATCACAATTGCAGAATCTTTCTGATATTTCAGAAGAAGGAGATATAATTTTTATCTTTTATGCAGGTCATGGTTCACAAGTTTTTAACTCATTATCAAACGAACAAGATAAAAAGGATGAATCTATAATTCCATCTGATTCTTTTAACGGAGTCACCGATATTCGTGATAAAGAATTAGCACCCATATTTAATATGATGATAGATAATGGGGCAACCGTAACAGTCATTCTAGATTGTTGTCATAGTGGTTCCGGTGCTCGTGGTAATCTATCACCTGATCTGCCAAAGATAAGAAAAATTGAAACAAATCCTATTGATGTTGCTGATCCTTCAAATCCACCAAAACCCGAAGAAAGAGGAGCCTTGATATTTTCCGCTTGCCAGGATTACCAGGTTGCTTCAGAAAAAAATAGTAACGGCGTGTTTACAATGGCTCTTATTAAGGCACTCAATGAATCATCAGTAACTGAACCAGTCGACAGGATTTTCTTAAAAGTTAAAGCAAACATACAAAGTAACGGAAGCCAGCAGGAACCCGTAATCGCCGGGAAGAATCGCATGAATAAGACTATCTTTGGAATAGATGCAGGATCAATATCCGGAAAATCTATTGTAGCTGTAACAAATATTTCTGGTAATGAGGTCAGACTACAGGGAGGTATTGCAAACGGTCTGGACATAGGTTGTGAACTTATTAACTTTTCTACGGGTAACGATACAAAAAATATTAGATTGAAAGTCAAAGATGTATTTGGCTTAAGCAAATGTAATGCTGAAGTGATAGAGGGAAATATAGATGATGTAAAAACAAGTGACCTTTTTATTTTGGACCGCTGGGTCAGTCAAAGTAAACCCGGTCTTTTTGTCTGGATGCAGCCTTCAGAGTACAGTTACCAACAGCTGACAAAAATAGCTTTGGAATTTTATAAGATCAAAAATGAAGAAAGTATTATATGGGTGGACGATCCAACCGAAGAAGAGCCATCTCATATTATTTACTTTGATAATGAGAAATGGATAATAAGAGATACAACAGGATATGTCATTGACATTGGGAAAGAACCAATCATTTATGATATTGTGGATAAGTTAAAAGAAGGCTCTAAAGTATTTGTAAATTTTCCTCCACCAGTAGAATTATTCACCAAAATAAAATCTTCATACGAACAGAAAAATAAAGTGATTAAACTTGTTTCAAGTTCAGTTGATGCAGATTATATTCTTACCGGTAGATTGGCTGATTGTAAAGTTGAATATGCCTGGATAAGACCTAATATTGGATTTGAGAGTTCAGATAATAATGGTACTCTTCCTTTGCGAACTCGCTGGAAAAGACCGGATAGAATATCTTTAGACTCCGCTGCTGATTCACTGATTAATTTCTCTTTGAGGTTAGGGAAAGTCAAAGCATGGCTTACTCTTGATTCACCTCCCGGAGATGATTTTCCCTACAGTCTGGCAATTAAGAAAGTTTCTTCAAATGAGTTAATCACTCAAGGAACTATTTTTGAAGGGGATGTTTGTGGACTTGTACTGACAACTGATGATAATAAGTTAGAGAAATGGAATGTGTCGAATAGATTCATCTATGTTCTTGCTATAGATAATTCTGGAAATACAATTGTACTATTCCCCTATAATAATGTTGAGCATAAATTACCCATTAAGAATAACGATGAAAAATATCCTCAAGAAATACGACTTGGACCAGAAAAATTATTTTCTATTGGACCACCTTTCGGTACTGATACATACATCTTATTAACAACTGAAGAAGCTATTCCCTTAGCCATGTATTTAGGAGCTGATGGGGTAAGAGCACCAGAAGATGATCATTCACCTTTTGAATCTTTAATTTATGATATTTGCTCTGGAACAAGAGGTGCTATAAGAAATATTCCGGTAAACTGGTCAATAGAAAGGATTACTGTAACAAGCATGCAAAAAGAATAAATTAATATATACTCCTGAAACTGATAGATGTTTATTGATACTTTTAAAACTGTAAATAAAGAGATGAAATCATTCAAGCAGGTTGATATCACAGACATAAACGGATTAGTGAAAACGATCTTGAGCAGGACGGAGAAGGTTGTAACAGGAAAGTGATGTTGTATATAAATTAACTAATAGTTATTGAATCATTTTTTTAATTAAAAGAGATATTTTCTAATGAAAAGAGTAATAACAATATTTCTTGTAATATTTGTATACAGCTTAACAAATGCGCAGGAGCCAGAACTTGTTGTGCAGATGGGGCATACAATGTTCGTCAGTTCAGTTTGTTTTTCTCCGGATGGAAAATATGCTCTATCAGGAAGTTGGGATAACACACTCAAACTATGGAACATATCTACAGGTAAAGAAATAAGAACTTTTATTGGTCATTCAGAAAGGGTTTTCTCAGTTAGTTTTTCTCCAGATGGGAAATATGTTCTATCGGGAAGTGATGATAACACACTCAAGCTATGGGACATCTCTACGGGAAAAGAAATCAGAACTTTTACTGGACATTTATATAGGGTTTCCTCAGTTTGTTTTTCTCCTGACGGAAAATTTGCACTATCTGGAAGCAATGATAAAACACTAAAGCTATGGGACATCTCTACGGGAAAAGAAATCAGAACTTTTTTTACTGGACATTTATATAGTGTTAACTCAGTTTGTTTTTCTCCTGACGGAAAATTTGCACTATCTGGAAGCGAGGATAAAACACTCAAGCTATGGGACATTTCTACAGGCAAAGAAATCAGAACTTTTCACTTACATTCAAGGTCGGTTAATTCAGTTTGTTTTTCTCCCGATGGAAAATTTGCTTTATCAGGAAGTTCGGACAACACACTCAAGCTCTGGGACATTTCAACTGGCAAAGAAATCAGAACTTTTTTTACTGGACATTTATATAGTGTTAACTCAGTTTGTTTTTCTCCTGACGGAAAATTTGCTCTATCTGGAACTGGAGATGGAACACTCAAGATATGGGACGTTTCTACTGGAGAAGAAATTAGAACCTTTAAAGGACACTCAGATTGGGTTCGCTCAGTTTGTTTTTCTCCCGATGGGAAATTTGCACTATCTGGAAGCGATGATAAAACACTAAAGCTATGGGACATCTCTACGGGAAAAGAAATCAGAACTTCTAAAGGACATTCAAATTTGGTTTCCTCAGTTTGTTTTTCTCCCGATGGGAACTTTGTTCTCTCGGGAAGTTGGGATGAAACACTTAAACTATGGGATATTTCTACAGGAAAAGAAATCAGAACTTTTACTGGACATTTATATAAGGTTTACTCAGTTTGTTTTTCTCCAGATGGGAAATATGCACTATCTGGAAACGATGATAAAACACTCAAACTATGGGATATTTCTACAGGCAAAGAAATCAGAACTTTTACTGGTCATTCAGAAAGGGTTTTCTCAGTTAGTTTTTCTCCAGATGGGAAATATGTTCTATCAGGAAGTGAAGATAATACACTCAAGCTATGGGACATCTCAACTGGCAAAGAAATCAGAACTTTTCACTTACATTCAAGGTCGGT
Organism: Ignavibacteria bacterium; assembly: GCA_016783945.1. Classification (GTDB taxonomy): domain Bacteria; phylum Bacteroidota; class Ignavibacteria; order Tepidaquicellales; family Tepidaquicellaceae; genus BS750m-G4. The sequence goes on along the minus strand of JADHVP010000032.1, from coordinate 1,148 downwards.
TAACTCAGTTAGTTTTTCTCCCGATGGGAAATTTGCCCTATCTGGAAGCAATGATAAAACACTCAAACTATGGGACATTTCTACAGGAAAAGAAATCAGAACTTTTAAAGGACATTCAAGATGAGTTAGTTCAGTTTGTTTTTCTCCAGATGGAAAATTTGCTCTTTCAGGAAGTTGGGATAAAACACTCAAACTATGGGATATTTCTACAGGCAAAGAAATCAGAACTTTTAAAGGACACTCAGATTGGGTTCGCTCAGTTTGTTTTTCTCCCGACGGAAAATTTGCTCTGTCAGGATGTGGTGATAAAACACTCAAGCTCTGGGACGTTTCTACTGGAGAAGAAATTAGAACCTTTAAAGGACACTCAGATTGGGTTTCCTCAGTTTGTTTTTCACCCGATGGGAACTTTGTTCTCTCGGGAAGTTCGGATAACACACTCAAGCTATGGGATATTTCTACAGGAACTGAACTTGCATCACTCATTTCCCTTGATTCCACCGATTGGGCAGTAGTCACTCCAGATGGTAAGTTCGATGCATCTCCTAACGGAATGAAATCGCTTCACTGGACTGTAGGATTGGAGACTATAGATCTTGACCAGCTAAAAGAAAGATATTATGAGCCAGGCTTACTCTCGAAATTGATGGGTTACAATCCCGAACCTGTCAGAGATGTAAAAGGTTTTAACAATATAAAAATGTTCCCTGAGATAGATGTTCAACCTCTCTCAGAGGATAATACAAAGCTGACAATTAACCTGAAGAACAGAGGAGGTGGAATAGGAAAGGTAGTTGTACTTATAAACGGAAAAGAAATCACAGGCGATGCAAGAAAACCCTCTTTTAATCCCAATGCTGAAAATCTCACAATAGACAATATAGAAATTAAGAATCATCCATACATTAAACCTGGCAAGGAGAATGTAATAACAGTAAAAGCATTTAACTCAGAAGGTAATCTATCAAGCAGAGGTGTTGACTTAATATATGAAGCACCTGGAGTATCTGAAGAACAATCAGCAGAACTCTGGGCAATAGTGATCGGTATATCGGATTATGAAGGTGATAAGATAGACTTGAAGTATGCATCGAAAGATGCAGAAGATTTCTCTAATGCATTAAGGATTGGCTCGGGAAGATTATTCG